>JASKJZ010000062.1 GCA_030154385.1 Clostridiales bacterium | reverse complement strand
TCGTGAGACGATACAGGTTCTCCTTCGGTAAGAATTGATGCATCACCACCAAGCAAGGTCAAAAAGGCCTCTCTTTTTGAACGGGCAATTTTTGTAAGTTCAATTTCAGAATCCGACTGCTTTGTAGGGAAAAAATTGAAAGTATAGATTTTATCAAATGGTGTATCAACCCTGTTTATCCTACCAATCCTTTGCATAAGCCTTGTTGGATTCCACGGTATGTCATAATTAATTACAATATTAGACCTGTGAAGATTCACACCTTCAGAAAGAACATCTGTTGCAACTAATATTTTATAATCATCTTTCTTATTTTTTGCTTTTGCATCAAAGTTTTCTATTACTTTATCTCTTATATCCCCTCCAGAGCCACCGTGGAAAAAAAGTGTGATTTTCTTCTTAAATTCTTCATTTATATTTTCAGTTAGATATTCTTTTATATAGGAAGATACCTCGGGGGTATCCAGTGGTAGTCCATCTAATACTTCTTTAAATTCGCGTGTGTCAAGGGTAAAGCTTTCGCCATTGTAAGTATACGTATAACAAAAATCGGTCTGTGTATGAAAGGTTATTAACATATGAATCGTGCTCGTAATATCTCCAAGCGGCATACGGTCTATGTGAGATAAGGTAAAGGAAGCAACCACGACGGTTCCTTCATTTTGTTTTGACTCGATCGTAAAGCTGCCATTCGTACTAAGTGCGGCCTGTTTAAAAAAAGGGATACCAAGTCCGACCTTTCGAGTTGTGCGCGTGGTAAAAAAAGGATCCTCAACCTTTTTTATCTGTTCCGCGCTCATGCCACATCCATTGTCTTTAATGGATATGGTAAGCACATCCTTTATGGTATCAGCCAGCACTAAAATTTCCACAAGACTAGCGCCAGCACGAATCGAGTTTTCTGCCACATCCAGTATATTAAGTGAGAGCTCTGGCATCATGAAAATCACCTCCAACCAGCCGGTTGTTATGCGTACTTTGCTAATACGTCCTGCACATCGTCTACGGTGAGACGGCCATACACTTCTTCGTTAATGGTAAGAACTGGAGCCAGACCACATGCACCAATACAGCGACAGGCATCCAAAGAAAACTTTCCATCTACGGTGCATCCGCCATTTTCAATGCCGAGAACCTCGGATAATTTGTTAAAAATTTCACCAGAACCCTTAACATAACAAGCGGTGCCGAGGCATACGCTAATTTTATATTTTCCTTTTGGGTTAAGTGAAAATTGTGAATAGAAGGTAACAACACCATACACCTTTTCCAACGGAATCTTCATTTCGTCAGAAATAATGGTCTGCACCTCAATTGGAAGATATCCGTAGATATCCTGTGCTTTTTGCAGGATCGGCATGAGGGCGCCTTTTTCGTCTTTATGTTCGGCAATAACATTTTTTAAGGCGATTTCCTGCTCCATCGTTCCCTTAAAAGGAACGGTCTGTGTTTGTGAACCCATTTTTAGACCTCCTTGATAGTAAAAAAGATAATCTCTCATTTGTTAAAAATAAGATTTTGTCAGAACACATAGATTATAGCATAAGCCAAAAAAAAAATCTATGAAACTTTTATGGAAATAGAAGATTTGTTAATTATTAGATTAGATTGCAAATAAATATGCCCAATGTTATAATTTTTTCATATAGGATTACTAGCGAAATTACCAAAGGAGATGGTAAAACCATGACAATTCATGACATTCAAAGTATTTTAGGAGCCAGAGTCATATGCGGAGAGGAACATCTTGACCGGGAGGTCTATACCGCTTGCGGCTCTGATATGATGAGCGATGTGTTGGCTTTTGTAAAAGATCACTCTGTTTTATTAACTGGATTATGTAATCCACAGGTAATTCGGACGGCAGAAATGATGGACATTGTATGTGTGGTATTTGTAAGAGGCAAATTGCCAGATGATGCGATGATTGCATTGGCACAGGAAAAAGAAATACCTATTTTATGTACGGGGCACCGCTTGTTTTCTGCTTGCGGCATGCTGTATGAGAAAGGACTTCATGGAGGTGCACCATATAATGACTGATCGGATTATACTAAACTATGAGGTGTCGGCAGAGGATTTTACAAGAGCAGGTGAAGCCTCTAGCGATGTGAAAAAGAAACTAAAGCAAATGGGAGTGAATCCTTCGATTGTTACTAAGGTTGCGATTGCGATGTACGAGGGAGAAATCAACATGGTAATTCATGCAAATGGAGGGGACATTGATGTCGTCATTTCTTCGCAGGAAGTACTGATGAGCTTAAAGGATCGCGGACCTGGGATTGCGGATGTAGAGCGTGCGATGCAAGCGGGGTTTTCCACTGCACCAGATAATATTCGCGCCCTAGGGTTTGGAGCCGGCATGGGACTTCCTAATATGAAGAAATATTCCGATGAGATGAAGATTGACACAGAGATTGGTAAAGGCACTACTGTTACAATGAAGGTATATCTTGCGTAATGGTTGTTCTAGAAAGGTGTGTAGTAATATGGACAAGTTTTTTACATCGGTCCAATTGGATGAAGACCTTTGCAAGGGATGCATCAATTGTATCAAGAGGTGCCCCACGCAGGCAATACGTGTGCGTAACGGCAAGGCCTGCATCACAAAGAAGTTTTGTATTGACTGTGGAGAATGCATCCGTATCTGTCCGCATCATGCGAAAAAGGCAACCTATGATTCGATATCGGTTATAAAAGACTATGAATATACGGTAGCGCTTCCTGCGCCTTCTCTGTATGGGCAATTTAACAACTTAGATGATGTTAATATCGTGCTTACAGCACTAAAGCGGATGGGATTTGATGATGTATATGAGGTGAGCGGGGCAGCAGAGCTCGTATCGGAAATGTCAAGAAAATATGTGGAGGAACATCCAGAAAAGTGGCCTTTTGTCAGTACAGCCTGTCCTTCGATTGTCCGATTAATTCGGGTGCGCTTTCCCAATCTTTTGGAGCATCTGCTTCCGATTCAAGCACCGGTTGATCTTGCAGCATCTCTCGCCAGAAAAAAAGCAATGGAGATTACGAATCTTCCCAGTGAAAAAATTGGTATTTTCTTTATATCGCCCTGTCCAGCAAAGGTATCCGCGGTTCGAACACCGCTTGGAATCGAAAAAAGCAACATTGATGCAGTGCTTGCAATTAAAGACGTTTACCCAGTACTCCTTGGGCATATGAAAGAGGCGGTTGATCATATAGAGGATCTTGCAATTTCAGGAAAGATAGGAATTGGATGGGGAAACTGCGGTGGAGAAGCCAGTGGCTTGTTAACCGAAAATTATCTGGCAGCAGATGGCATTGAAAATGTAATTCGTGTGTTGGAGGATTTGGAGGATGAAAAATTTTCGAATCTTCAGTTTATTGAGTTAAATGCCTGTAGTGCTGGATGCGTGGGCGGGGTACTTACGGTGGAAAATCCATATGTTGCGCAGGTTAAGATAAAGCGAATGATAAAATATATGCCAGTCGCTGTGAATCATATTCCAAAAGTTGAGGCGCTTCGAAAGGCATTTATGTCGATTAATCCATTTTGGACGAAGGCGGTGGAATATGAACCGGTATTTAAGCTTGGAGATAGCCTAAAAGAGAGTATCGAAAAAATGTCTCGTGTGGAAGAATTAGTAAATGAATTTCCTGGGCTTGACTGCGGTGCATGTGGCGCTCCTACCTGCGAGGCTTTAGCAGAGGATATTGTGCGTGGTGTGGCAAAGGAAAAAGATTGTATTTATATCTTAAAGCAAAAAATACATAAGCTTTCGGATGAATTCTCGGAGCTTAGCTAATAGTGGGAGGGAAGAAAGTTGAATATAAAACAACTGGCAGAGGAAAATATATTTACCTTATTAAATATGGGAGAGAACGAGCAGCAGGAAATCAAAAAGCCGTTTTGCTGTGATCTTCTTAGTATCTGTATGAGCAGGATGCCACGTGACGCAGCATGGGTAACGGTTATGGGAAACATTAATACGCTTGCGGTGCTTTCACTGACGGATGCAGCTTGTATTGTTCTTGCGGAAAATGCTGTTTTTGATGAGCCGGCGCTTGAAAAGGCAAAGCAGGAAAAAATCACCGTATTTCGTACAGAGCTTCCCGTATTTGAAGCGGCTCTTGCAATCGAAAAGAAACTGCATGATTTCACTGACCTATGATTTTCACATCCATTCCTGCTTGTCACCTTGTGGGGATAATGATATGACGCCGGCTAATATTGTAGCAATGGCCATGCTAAAAGGCCTGGATGTAATTGCATTGACTGATCATAATAGTTGCAAGAACTGTCCTCCATTTCTTAAGCTTGCAAATGAATATGGCATTCTTGGGATATCCGGGATGGAACTGACCACGATGGAGGAAGTGCATGTTGTATGCTTATTTGCAACCTTAACAGATGCGATGAATTTTGATCAAATAGTGGAGAAACGCTTGATTCCGGTAAAGAATCGTCCCGATATTTTTGGGAAGCAGCAGATTATGGATGAGAAAGAGCAAGTCATTGGAGAGGTGGAGAATCTTCTTATTAATAGTACGGATATTAGCTTTGATGAAGTATTTGATTTGGTAGAAGATTATCATGGGGTCATGATTCCTGCTCATATTGATAAAAATGCAAATAGCTTGCTCGCAAACCTGGGGTTTGTGCCTCCAGACAGCAAGTTTGGCTGCTTTGAATTAAAGAATATGGAAAGTCTTCATAAATTACAGCAGATGAATCCTTATTTGTGCGGATGTAAAGTTATCACCAATTCAGATGCTCACTATTTGGGTGATATTAATGAAGCAGAAAATATGATTTATGTAAAGGAAAAGACGCCAGATAGTATTTTGGAGACGTTAAAACGACCCATTGATTAAGTAAAACGAGCCCTTACCATTACATCTAAAACTGGTAAGAGCTCGTTTCATTTTTTCTAACGTTGACCGTATTTCTTTAATACATTTTGGATTCTTTCGGTTGGACTTAAAAGTTCGCTGATGGAATCGTCGTGATTTAAAGTATCAATGAGATAAGCAATGTATTTACTCATATCGGCACTGATATAGTATTCTTTTTCTAATAACTCAGCTGGCTGATAGACTAAGTTGGTTGTAATGACACGGTCGATCAAGCCATCTTTATATGCTTTATCAAATTTTTCCAGTCCATTGGTAAAAAGACCAAAGGTTGCAGCCGCAAAAATTCTGCCTGCTTTTCTTCTTTTTAACTCTCGCGCTACATCTAAAATACTTTCTCCAGATGAAATCATGTCATCAAGAATAACAACATCCTTTCCTTGTAAGTCTGAACCAAGGAATTCATGTGCCACAATTGGATTACGTCCGTCGATAATCTGTGTGTAATCACGACGTTTGTAAAACATACCAACATCGATACCAACGACGTTGCCAAAGTATACCGCTCGGCTCATAGCTCCTTCATCTGGACTGATTGCCATCATATGATCCGCACTAAATTTAATATCGGGGATATTTTTTAACATAGCCTTGATAAATTGATACGTAGGTTGAACCGTCTCAAAGCCACTAAGTGGAATGGCATTTTGTACACGTGGATCATGCGCATCAAAGGTCAGGATGGTGTCGACACCCATCTTGCAAAGCTCCTGAAGAGCAAGTGCACAGTCAAGTGACTCTCTTGTGCTGCGTTTGTGCTGACGACTTTCATAAAGAAATGGCATAATTACCGTAATACGTCTGGCTTTTCCGCTTACTGCGGCAATTAGACGCTTTAGATCCTGATAATGATCATCCGGAGACATATGGTTAACATGTCCGCATACGGAGTATGTCAAACTATAATTGCATACATCGAGTAAAAAGTAAAGGTCGGTTCCTCGAACAGATTCACGGATGATACCCTTTGCCTCTCCACTGCCAAATCGTGGACAACCTGCTTTTAATAAGAAGGAGTCTCTTTGATAACCCGAAAATGCCAGCGTGGATTTATGCTCATTCTCCCGTTCATTTCTCCACTGCACAATGTAGTTATCTACTTTTTCTCCAAGCTTTTTGCTGCTTTCAAGTGCTATAATCCCAAGCTTTCCAACTGGGATGCTATCAAATTCTCTGTTCTGTAATGGCATATAAATATCCTCCGTAGACTAACTGTGTTCATTTTCCATCTAAAGTTATATCATTCAATATCCCATACGTCAAGTTGTAAATGCTTTTTTTAGACGAATATCTTCACCCAATATTTTTAAAAGGTGATAATTGCTGATAATTCGAGAAAATACTCGCTCGCTGTAGAGCGAGCTGATGTCATCCAGGGACAGGTTTGTTGAGATAATGGTCGGTTTTTGACTTAAGTGCCGCTCGTTGATACAAAGATAAACCTGCGATGCACTAAAACTGTTGACTAACTCCGTGCCCAAGTCATCAATAATCAGCAAATCGCTATGCAAGATATAGTGAAAGCGATCATTCATTTCGGTCTTTTCCTCATTTGATTTGCTGAACTTGTTCTTTTCCAGAATTTCAAATAATTCAAAGGCAGTTAAATACACAACAGTATGCGCCAAATCAAGCAGCTCTTTTGCAATACAGTTTGCTAGAAAGGTCTTTCCAACTCCTGTATTTCCGTAAAGTAAAAGATTGGAGTAGGTGGTGTCAAACTCGAGGACAAAGCGCTTGCATTCGGAGAGGACACGCATCATATTGTCGTAAGGCGTAATGGAAAGGTGGGGATCTGGTGTTTTTTTGTCGTAGTAGTCTATTTGAAAGTTCGAAAAGTTCTCTCTTTCTAATAGTGTTCCCACATTTCCCTGCTCATATAATATATTTACAATGGATTGTTTGAAGCAATGGCATTTCTCATTTTCGATGTAACCCGTATCCTTACAGTCCTTGCAAGTATAGATTGGATCAAGATAATCGGATGGATAAGCATGCGCGACAAGTAGCTGCTTTTTTTTTGCCAGGAGCTCCTGGTTTTTTGCAGCGTAGGACGAAAAGGATGCTGCTTCATCAAAAAGAGAGGCCTTCGCTTGCTCCATACTAAGTGAAATTATCGACTGCTCTAGCTTTTTGTATTCGGGAATTTCTTTATAGATTTGCTTCTTGCGCTCATCTAATTTATGTTTGTTATAGAGCTGTATCTCATCGTATTTTTGCAAGATACGATTGTATTGAAAGTTTTTTAGGCTCATCGGTATGTCCTCCTAATGAAATATCATTATCTGCCAAGCAGTCGTTTTTCAATATCATGGTAATCCTCTTTGGAATAATTTCGTTGTGGAAAGGCATTGAAACGATTGTTTGCTTGCTTTGGAGCAGAGGGCTGGGAAACTGTTTTTTGTGCAGATGCATTTTTAGTTGCATTGTATTGCATGTCCAGCTTTTTAATATCATCGAGTGTCACTACGCTATTTTGCTTCCAGCTTGCCAAAATTTTATCCGCATATTTAAAGTCTGCCTTTTGTGTATTTAGTATGGTACGATTGCAGGCTTCTACAATAATTTCGATATCAAATCCATATTTGGTAAGCCATTTATCAATATAATTTTTCTCTACCGTACCAGGAGCGCGGTGAAGTCCAAATGCTTTGGTGACGGCATTGTAATTGCTATTATATAAGATATTGGCATCTTCTGCCTCATCTACGGTCTGGATGCCTTGCTCTGCCCAGGATAGGGCAACAGCTTCTATGTAAGAGGTGTTTTTTTTGTTTTTTGAGATACAATATTCGTATAGATACATGATAAGCTCCGGAGAAAAATGGACAGAATCATACAAGTACAAAATAAGCTGTATGTCCTTTGGCTTTAATGGGCTTTCTAAATACAATTCAATGATGTTCATAATCCATTTGATTTCATCGTTTTCCGTCAACGCTGCAATTTGAGCATTCGTATAAATGGGGCGCTCTGGGAGCGCAGATGGAGGCTGAGGCTCCGTTGCGACAGGAAGAGGTACAGAAGCTTCTTTTGTGGAAGCAGCCGAAACGGTTTCTTGTGTATTCAGTTCATTTAAGGTGATGGAAGTAATCTTACCTTCTTCATTGTCCGTTAAATGAATCAGGGAGACCTTTTCCCAGTATTTTAGTGCTCGAATAATATCCTTCTCGGTATCGTCAAGGCGATCCGCCAGATAAGAAATCGAAAAATCCGTCACATTTCCAGAAAGACAGCGCAGTAGATATAAATATACCTTTACGTAGCTGCCGTTTGCAGCGGGCATATAAGAATCTATGAATATATTCGATACAACGGTGGCATCCATATCACTCGACGAACAAAGCGTAATCCGATCCATAATACATTTCCTCACTTTCTTAGATTCCTAGTATAGCACAGAACAAAAAACTTGAAAATAGGCGATTTTCGATGTTTTTTTTTATGAAAAAAAAGTGGATAATGTGGATAAAGTGGATATAAAATAAAAGACACGATTTTTAGCAATAAAAAATCCACAGTCGAATCGGGAGTAAATTGTTGATAAGACTGTGGATAATGTGGATAACTATAGTCCAAGAAGCGTTTCGCCAACAGTTACAATGTTTCCAGCTCCCATAGTTATCAACAAATCGCCGTTGGTACAATTTTCTAATAAAAAGTTTTCGACTTCATCAAAGGAAGGGAAATAGTAAACCTCTTTTCCTAATTTTTCGAGCTCCTCCTTTAGGTGGATGGAAGAAATATCACCCGGATCTTGCTCTCTGGCCGAATAAATATCCGTTAGAACAATCACATCGGCAAGAGCTAAGGAGGTAGCAAATTCCTTTAAAAAGGCACGTGTTCTAGAGTAGGTATGGGGCTGAAACACACACCACATACGATTTGCAGGATATGCTTTTGCGGAGCTTAGTGTTGCATAAATTTCGGTTGGATGATGGGCATAATCATCAATTATGGTTATGCCTCCAATTTCACCTTTATATTCAAAGCGTCGGTTGGTTCCAGCAAAAGTGGATAGGCCCTCTTTTATTTGAGCAATTGGAATGTTTAGTTCATAACCTACTGCAATTGCAGCGAGGGCATTTGATATATTATGACGGCCGATTACCTTTAATACAATGCGGTCAATAAATGCAGCGTCCTTATATAAATCAAAGCTCCCCTGTGCAAATTCATTATACTGGATATTTTTAGCGGTATATTGATAGGTGTCATCTTCAAGTCCATACGAAACAAAACGAGCCGATAAATCGGCAGCAAGTTCTTTGTAGGAGTCAATTTCACCATTGATAACTAAGAGTCCATTTTCTGGCAAAAGCCTTGCAAAGGAGTGAAAGGAACCTCGGATATCATTTAGATCTTTAAAGAAATCAAGATGTTCTTCTTCTATATTTAAGATTACCCCAATGGTTGGATGAAATTTTAAAAAGCTATTGGTGTATTCACAGGCTTCTGTAATAAAATTTTTAGAAGCACCGATGCGTATGTTCCCATCGATGGATTTTAAAATGCCGCCGACGGAAATGGTCGGATCAAGATTGCCCGCTAACATAATGTGTGAAATCATGGAGGTGGTTGTGGTTTTGCCGTGTGTGCCAGAAACCGCTATGGCACACTCATAGTTTTTCATGACTTGACCTACCATTTGTGCACGATCCATCATTGGAATACCAGCTTCTTTTGCCGCGATATATTCTTCGTTATCTTCGTGAATGGCGGCTGTGTATACCACAAGATCAATAGAAGGATTAATATTTGCTGCAATTTGTTCATAGCTTATCTTAATCCCTAGCTTACTAAGATGATCGGTTATTTCGCTTTCTATATGATCCGAACCGGTGATGGTAAATCCCATCGTATGTAAGAGCTCGGCAAAGCCGCTCATACTGATGCCTCCGATTCCTATAAAGTGGATATGCCCTGGTTGCTGAAAATTTATCTTGTACATAACAGACCTTCCTTAATCATAAATAATAGTAATACTGTAATATATTGCTATTATAACCCTTTAAG
>JASKJZ010000061.1 GCA_030154385.1 Clostridiales bacterium | reverse complement strand
AACGCAAATGTGTTCTTATCAGCAGGACGAGTCAACCGAAAATTGTTCTTTTCAGCAATGCGGTGCATGTGGAAAGCGTGGTATTTTTGAATTTTGGAACTAATAAATAGATAAAAAAATAAAGGGGATGGATTGTAATGGGATTATTTAGACTTAACTATTCTAAAGAAAATCTGTCAGATGGCTATCTGGAAAAAGCAAATAAAGAGCCAATTGATTATGAAAAAGATTTTGCAAATTGGTTAGAGAACAGTCCACATGTATTATTTGAAAATGATGCATCTACAATTATGTGGATTGGTCGACAAGTTTCTACTACGTCATATGACACTGTAAAATTTCCAGATTTAATGGGAATTGATTCAAATGGTGATGTTGTGATAGTGGAATTAAAAAAAGGAAAGACCCCACGTGAGGTTGTGGCACAAATATTGGAGTATGCAGCATGGGCATCAGGACTGATGTACGAAGACTTAAATGTTTTGACAATGAAGTATTATGATTCAGACGAGGCATACAAGGGATTAGAACTAGCCGAAATCCATAATTTGATATTTTATCCAGATGATGAGTTGACGAGAGAAACAAAGTTCAATCAAAAAGTACGATTGTATATTGTTGCGGAAGAAATTACAAAAACCGTAAAAGATGTTGTTAAATTCTTAAATAATAATGGCATTGATATAAATTGTATGAAATACGAAGTGTATAAGGCAAGCAATGGAGAGTTCTATATTAGCACTGAAATTGAAGAAGCAACTATGCTAGTTAAACAAACCAGTGCAAGAACTAATTTAGCAGGTTGGAATGGTGATATACCTGTAAAACAGATTGTCAAAAATGCTGTTGAAGAAGTCTTAAAAACTAAAGATGACGGGGTTTTTACAGCCAAAGAAATATTTAAAGAAATAAATAGTAATTATCCTGATTGCAATACAAATACTATAAGATGTCAAATTTATGCGGATTGTGTTAACCATACTTCACGAAAACATTATAAGGGCGGTCAACTAGATCTCTATTTTACAATAGGCAATAAGCAATTTAGGTTATACAATTCGAAAACAGATGGAATATGGAATTCTGATGGTGAAAAAATAAGTTAATTACGTATAAGAATATGGAAAGGAGCCTACTCATGGCTGGTTATGATTTAAAAGAAGAATCGTACATACAAAAGCAACTTACCCAAGATGACCTTTGGTCTATTTTCAGTGGCATGTTTTCTAGTAAGGTTTCTCATGATACCAGTTATAAATTTGGCTTCTTCAAATCGATTTTAGATAATCTCTACAATGCAGATGAAAATCTTGTTCTCACATTTGACCAACTATTTTACAAATTCACGGAAATTTATTGGAATCTGGTCTTAAAATATAATCTCAGGCAGAAAGCAAAGACAAAAGATGGAAGGGAAACTTCACTGGAACGAGTATTAAAAGAAGCTTTGAACAAGCAGGAGATTATTTCTGATGTTAGCTTTGAGGCAATTTCCGATGAATTGAAAATCAGGATTTGTCACAAGGTGAAGATGAAGTGTAAGGAAAATGTAGTTGGTGCTTTGTTTCGGGATTCAAAAGACACTTTATACTCATTTTCCAAGAAGGGTGAATACATACAGTTAAATCCGCTTGTTTATCAGTTTATGACAAAGCATAAGAAGATTTTAGAGAAAATGAATTACTTTGAATGGGCAAAATATCTGGAAAAAGTCAACGAAGAGTCTTCGACCAGAAATTTGCTCAATAATTTGGATACCATTACGTTTCGAAGTGATTTGTCCGTTTATCGGAGAATATTGTTTGAAGAATTTGAAGAGCGTACCTGCTTTTATTGTGGCAAGGAATTAAAGAATGGTGATATTCATGTAGATCATTTTATTCCATGGTCATTTATTAAAGATGACAGTCTGTGGAATCTGGTACTTTCCTGTCCGCAGTGTAATTTGAAGAAGTCAGATAAATTGACGCCAGAACTATTTGTGAATCATTTAATCCAAAGAAACCATATCATTCTAGAAAAAGATGCTGACCAGATTTCAAAGTCGTATCAAGACCAAAAGCTTCGACTAATATATTATTGGGCAAAATGCAATGGATATCATGAAATCTGGATACCAGGAAAGAAGGTACATACACTTGAAAAAATACAATAAACTTGTTAGAGATAGAATTCCTGAAGTAATTGAAAAAGATGGACACAAGGCAAAATTTAAAACACTTTCAGAGAAAGCTTACCTCGAAGCTTTGGATAAAAAGCTTATGGAAGAAGTAAAAGAATATCAAGCAGATAAGAGTATCGAAGAAATGGCAGATGTACTGGAAGTCTTATATGCTATTTGTAAGGCTCGTGGATATACACTAGACGAGGTGGAAGCAAAACGTCAGGAAAAACATATAGAACGAGGTGGCTTTGAGAAAAGGTTATTCTTAGAATATGTGGAAGATGATGAAGAGAGTCAGACCGGTACTATTTCCGATATGATTGCTTTGAAAAAGTGGAGTAGTATTCCAGATGATTTAAAAGAGGCACTTTTAAGCAATGTGTTTTGCGCTAATTGTGGAGTAACCTCAATTTTTGATTATGCAATTGTTCGTGACAAATATGGAATTGTACTTCAAGGGAAATGTGCCAAGTGTGGTGATTCTGTTGCTAGATATGTAGAGGATTAAGTTATTAAATTTCTATGAGCCCTGAACTTTTGGGCTCGTTTTTGGTTTTTATACATTTTTATGGATAGTAAAAATATAGAATTATATTTACAATCGTACTTTAAAATTGTATAATAAAAAGTATGGAATGAATAATCAATGGGAGAAGGGAGATTGAAAAACTGTGAATTTCGAAGTACAAATCATTCAACAGATAGCAGAAAATTCAGATGGCATTATTACCACAAAACAAGTGGAAGAAGCTGGGTTAAGTAGAACTATTCTTAAATCATTAGTCGAAGAAGGCATTCTTGATAAAGAGTCAAAAGGTATTTATTCATTGGCTGATTACTTAACAGATGAATATAAAGTAATACAAATGAGAAGTGAAAAAGCAATATTTTCTTATGGTACAGCACTTTATTTGCTTGGATTGTCGGATAGAACTCCGCATTTTTTTGATGTTTCAGTCCCACAGGGATGCAATGTATCTAGGATTAAGAAGGGCAATCCCACTCTTCGTTTTCATTATGTGAAAAAAGAGTGGTGGAATATTGGAATTACCAGTATCCGAACACCCTTTGGGGGAATAGTGAACATATACAATAAAGAGCGATGTATTTGTGATCTTATCCGTAATAAGAATGATGTTGATGTACAACTATTTACACAAGCACTGAAAGATTATTTTAAGCAGAAATGTGATATCAGACTTTTGGACGAATATGGAAAAGTATTTGGAATAGATGAAAAAATACGAACCTATATAGAAGTTCTCTATTAGTCAAGAAAATATTTTATGCGATAGCATTAACATAAATAGTTAAAAATGAGAAAGAAGGTATTTGAATGGCTGATGATTTGATGAATCCGTTGGTACATGAGATAAAAAATATTCTTGAAACAGCACATAATAATGTTGCAAGAGAAGTAAATAATGAACTGATTCTAACTTATTGGAAAATTGGAGAAATCATTGTTCGATATGAACAAAATGACAATATTAGAGCGGTGTATGGTGAGCAGACACTCAAGCAGCTTTCTAAGGAATTAAAAAGTGAATTTGGAAAAGGATTTTCTAGGTCTAATTTACAGAACATGAGATTATTTTATTTGTCTTATGAGAATTGCCAGTCAGTGACTGGCAAATTGAGTTGGACGCATTATTGCGAATTGTTGATTATCACAGATAAGGATAAAAGAAGTTTTTATGAAAGGGAAGCAATAAATTCAAAGTGGTCGGTTCGAGAAATGAAACGACAAATTGAAACATCGTTGTATGAGAGATTATTGCTGTCAAAAGGAGAAGTAAATAAAGCGGAAGTTCTCAATTTGGCTACGAAGGGAATAGAATTAGCGAAACCATCCGACATGATCAAAGATCCATATGTGTTTGAATTTTTGGGATTGCCAGAGAATAAACCAGTCATGGAAAGCGATTTGGAAGAAGCACTGGTAAGACAGATTGAAAGGTTTCTGTTAGAGCTTGGTCGAGGGTTCATGTTTGTAGGAACTCAGCAATGGGTTCGAAGAAAATTCAAGAAACGCAGAGCGAGGCGAAGAGCCGAACATTGGCTAGGAGAGGTAGCAAAGCGTGATAGAAATCTGTTTGCACACTGGAAATTTGGGATACTACCATCGGCTGGATAATGGGAGCCGTATGAGCTGAGAGGTTCACGTACGGTTCTGAGAGAGACTTAGGGGGAAGTTCCCTAGGTCTACTTACTGTATAATTATGGTGGGGAGCGAAATGTCTGCAAAACGAGTAATGAGAAATCTTACACGATTTATTGAAGAGAAACTAGGACTGAAAGTAAACATGACAAAGAGCAAAGTAGATAAACCTCAAGGGCTAAAATACCTAGGATTCGGATTTTACTTTGACAGTCGAGCACATCAGTACAAGGCGAAACCCCACGTAAAATCAGTAATGAAATTCAAGAAAAGAATGAAAGAATTGACTTGCAGAAGTTGGGGAGTAAGTAACAGCTACAAGATAAAGAAATTGAACCAACTCATTAGAGGTTGGATAAATTATTTTAAAATCGGTAGCATGAAAACCATGTGTGCAAAGATGGATTCTAACATTCGCTATAGATTACGTATGTGTATCTGGAAACATTGGAAAACTCCACAAAACAGAGCAAAGATCTTGATAAAACTAGGAATAAACAAATATACAGCATGGAAAGTAGCATACGCAGGAGCAAGAATTGCCTATGTATGTAACAAAGGTGCTGTCAACGTTGCCATAAGCAACAAGAGACTAAGCCGATATGGATTAGTCTCAATGCTAGATTACTACACCGAAAGGTGTGTCAAATGTTAAGTTGATTGAACCGCCGTGTACCGAACGGTACGCACGGTGGTGTGAGAGGCGTTTGGAATGACCGATGCAGAAAAGTCTCTATATACTGCCATGAGAGAACAATTAGCAAGTTATCGCAGCACCATTGATTTGGTGCTAGAGGATGTTGCAAATAACGATTTTTCGAAGGCAGCCACGGATTCGGACGCAGCCGCAAGTATACGGGCAGATTCAACCGTAGCAATCGATCAATTAATTGAGGAATTGAAGAACCATATGAATCAGGATATGTTGCAAGATGAAGTAGATTATGCGAATGTTCAGAGACTTATGATTGCAATTGTAGTGATATCCTTTATTTTTGCAGTGCTTCTTGGCTCTCTCATTACTTGGGGGATTAATGCACAGATTAAGAAAGCGCTGAAGGTTGCCCAGAGTCTTGGGGAGGGTGATTTGTCGGTGCAAATTGAAAATCCTTCAAAGGATGAAATTGGATTGCTATTGCGTGCACTAAACAAAGCGATAGGAAATCTACAGCTTTTGTTGTCGGAAATGAGCTCTTCAATTGTGGAATTGAGTGCGAATAGTGAAGAAGTCACTGCAACAGCAGAAGGAATTAGTCAACGTATGACGATAGTCAATCAATCCGCAGAGGAAATTTCGAGTGCCTCTGAAGACTTAAGTGCTACGGTGTAAGAGGTTACCGCGTCATCGGAAGAAATTGCTTCAGCAGCAAATGAATTAGCAGATATGGCGACCGATAGTGAGGATTCTTCAAAACAAATTCAGGAAAGAGCATTAGCAATCAAAGAAAAGGGAGAATACTCGATTCAATCCTCTGAAAAAATATACCAGGAAAAAAGTGAGAGTATTCAAAAGGCCATCGAGACTGGAAAGGTGGTTGGAGAAGTTCGGGTTATGTCTGACGCGATTGCAGCCATTGCAGAACAAACCAATTTGCTTGCACTAAATGCTGCCATTGAAGCGGCACGTGCAGGGGATGCTGGTAAGGGGTTTGCAGTAGTTGCAGAAGAAGTAAAGAAGCTTGCAGAGGCATCCTCCCAATCGGTCGTGCAGATTCAAAATGTGATTGGTGAAATAGAGCATGCTTTTTCTCTCCTTTCGGATAATGCGACTGGTATCTTAGAGTACCTGTCGACAGACGTAAAGGCAGATTACCAGTTATTAATTGATACGGGAAATCAGTATGAAAGAGATGCCCTATTAATCAATGAATTATCTGGTAAAATTGCGCTTTCTTCAAAAAATATGCAGTTGACCACAGAGGAAGTGACAAATGCTATTTTAAATGCCTCTGCTACAGCACAGGAAACATCGGCAAATTCTACGGAAATACTAAGTAAAATAACCGAAGCAACCTATGCTATTCAGGAGGTTACAAAAGCTACTAGAGCACAGGCTGAAATGGCAGAGCGTCTAAATGGTCTGGTTATGAAGTTCAAAATATAGATAGGTATACTTCCCCCTCCTTTGGAGACAATAATTCAAGGAGGTGTGGAATATGATGTCACATAAATCGGTTATTACATTTGGTATGGTAGCGATACCAATCGCGATGATGACGGCGACGCAAGATAATGATATCCACTTTAATCAGTTGCATAAGGAGGATCACAGCCGCATTCGTTACAAAAAGACGTGTGCCCATTGCGGGAAAGAGATTACTACAAAAGACATTGTAAAGGGATATGAATACGACAAAGATCAGTATGTGGTGATAACAGAGGAAGAAATCGAAAAAATAAAAACCGAAAAGGAAAAGTCCATTCAAATCCTTCATTTTGCAAAACTCAATCAAATCTCTCCTGTTTATTATGACAAGACATATCAGGTAGTACCAGAAGCTGGAGGAGAGAAAGCCTTTGAGTTGTTACGTGCGGCGCTCATGGGAGAAGAGAAAATTGCGATTGGAAAGACCGTAATGGGAACAAAGGATACGCTGATGGCAATCATTCCACGTGAGGAAGGAATGCTAATTTCCACGATGTTTTTTGAAAATGAAGTAAAGGAACTTAAAAAGCCATATTCAAAACCTGTTATTTTGGAGCAAGAGTTAAGCATGGCGAAAACCCTAATTAATTCGATGGACACGCCTTTTAATCCATCCCAATATAAGGATGAATATCAGGTAAGACTGAAGGAGTTGATTGAGACAAAGATAGCTGGACGCGAAATTGTTGCAGCACGGGCTGGACATGATGTGAAGGTAATTGACCTTATGGCAGCATTGCAAGCAAGTGTAGATAAGGCAAAGAAGAATAAGGAGCCAGCGTAAGATGGAACACAGCCTGGGAGAATATCACGAAAAAAGAGATTTTAAACGGACGAGTGAGCCGCAAGGGGTAGAAGAAGATTTGTCAGAAGAATTACGATTTGTGATACAGCATCATTTCTCAAGACGGGAGCATTATGATTTTCGGCTGGAATGGGCAGGAGTATTGATTAGCTTTGCCGTTCCCAAAGGACCCTCCTGCAATCCAAATGATAAGCGGTTAGCGGTAAGGGTGGAAAATCATCCATTGGAATACCGTCATTTTGAAGGGTGTATTCCAATGGGAGAGTACGGCGGGGGTACTGTCCTTCTTTGGGATGAAGGCATATGGGAGCCGCTTGGTAATGTTGAGGAAGGGATGGCAGAGGGAAAGCTTCGGTTTTACCTAAGTGGAAAGCGTTTACATGGTATATGGTATTTACTTCGTCTAAAGAAACAAAAGGAGGAGACGAAGGAGAACTGGCTGTTAGTCAAAGAAAAGGATGGTGACGAAAGCCATGAGGCGGATTTATCCATTTATGACACCAGTGTGAAATCAGGGCGTACAAGAAAACAAATAGAAGAGGGTGTGGAAAACGAAGAGATACAAAATCCATTTGAAAAGGTGAACATTCAACTTGCTTCTCTTGCGTTTGAGGTTCCAAACGAAGCAGGCTGGGTGTATGAAATGAAGTATGATGGATATCGAATGCTGGCCTTTGTTTCTTGTAATGAAGTGCGACTTGTCTCTAGAAATAATCAGGAGTATCAAGACCGCTATTACGAAATTGCAAACACGATTGCACATTGGGCGAAACGGCGAGCTATGGTCTTAGATGGAGAATTGGTAGTGATGGATGCTGCTGGGAAAACAGATTTTCAGGCTCTGCAGCATTATCGGAGAGGTACTATTGGGCAGCAGTTGATGTATGTTGCGTTTGACTTATTGGCCTTAGATGGCCATGATTATCGAATGCTTGATCTGATACAGCGAAAACATAGACTAAAAGAGTTACTTATCGGCGCACCCTCCTGTTTATTTTACAGTGAACATGTAGAAGGAAGAGGAAAGGAGAGCTTTTTAGCAGCCTGTCAGCTTGGCATGGAGGGCATTGTTGGGAAAAAAGCCAGTTCTTCTTACCTTGGGGGTAGGAATGGAGACTGGATTAAGCTAAAATGCGCGAAGCAACAGGCATTTGTTGTTGGTGGATATACAAAAACAGAGGAAAGGCATGATGGTATAAGCGCTTTACTTCTAGGTGTCTATAAAGAAGATAATTTTTATTATTGCGGACGTGTTGGAACCGGGATGAGTAATCAAGAGCGGTGTGAGATTGAGAGACAGCTAAAACAGATAGTCTCGGAGAACACACCTTTTTTAATAGCACCTGAAGAAAAGAAAAACGAACGGATTTCTTGGGTCATGCCTCGCTTTCTTGCGGATGTCCGGTTTGTAGAATGGACAAATGATGGTCTATTAAGACATGCTAGTTTGCTGGAACTTAAGACGGATAGTTTTTTGCCAGATCAGGTAAAAAAGGTATCCATTTCCAGTCAAGATAAAGTGATTTACGAGGTGCCATTGATAAGGAAGGGAGACGTTGCAGACTATTATGAGCAGGTGGCCCCATTCATGCTTCCTTATTTATCGCATCGGATTTTCATGAGTGTTCGATGTCCGAAAGGCGTATCAAATGCATGCTTTTATCACAAGCATCCAAAAGGCAAGGTGGGTGCGGTAGAAAAAATCACGCTATTAAACCATAAGGGTAATCCAAAGGAGTATGCTTATTTAGAAAATTCTGCAGGTTTATTATATGAGGTTCAGATGGGAAGTGTGGAATTTCACATCTGGGGGAGTAAAATCGAAACACTGGAACAGCCCGATATTATGGTGTTTGATTTAGATCCAGAGGAAGGACTTGAGTTGTCAAAAGTGCGACAAGGGGCATTGGACGTGCGAAGCATACTATCTGAATTATCCCTTCCTTCTTACCTAAAGACCAGTGGGGGAAAGGGCTATCATATTGTAGTTCCGATACAGAAGGTAGGTTCATGGGAGGATTTTAATGCATTTGCAAAAGGAGTTGCCAAGGTAATGGAGCAAAAATGGCCTGACCGCTATACCAGTAATGTACGAAAGGTAAATCGTAAGGGAAAGATTTTCGTAGACTGGATGCGTAATGGAAGAGGAGCAACCAGTATTTCTCCATATTCACTTCGCGCCAGAGCAGGAGCGAAGGTCTCGATGCCCATCTATTGGGAGGAACTGGGTTCGATTGCGCCAGATGGAATTGATATGTATGAGGCACTTAGACGAATACGAAGAGAAAATCCCTGGAAAAATTTTTTTCAAGATCTGTTGTAATAACAACAGATTTTTTTGTGCCTGGCATGGTAAACTGTCTCTAGAAACAAAGCAAGCTTAATTTAATGGAGGAAGAAAATGAAGCCTTATTATAATCAAAACGAAACCATATTTGATGTGACCGAACGTTTTCCTGAAACAATCGAGGTGTTCGTTCGCTTTGGATTTGAACATATGACAAATGATGCGATGCGTCAAAGCCTTGGAAAAAGCATTACGATATC
>JASKJZ010000060.1 GCA_030154385.1 Clostridiales bacterium | reverse complement strand
ATTGCAGTTAGAAGAGCAGCTTAAATATGATCCGCTCACCAAGCTATATAATATGAGTACCTTTTATGCTCTGCTGGCCGCTGCAATCGAAAAGGAGGAATTCCCGCTTTCATTAGCGGTGATTGATGTTGATAACTTTAAAAAGGTGAATGACACCTATGGACATGACAATGGAAATACAGTGCTTATCTACCTGGCACAGCTTTTACAAGCACATTGCTCTGCGATGGGATTGGTATTTCGTTATGGTGGAGAAGAATTTGCAGTAATGTTTCCTCATAAATCGACAGAGGAAGCAAGTCTTGTCATGAAAGATGTTCAGCGAATTTTTGGAGAGCATAAATTTGAATTTATGCAAGAGGAAAATATTACCTTTAGTTGTGGGATTACCACCACAATAAGAGGGTGTATTCCGAGAAATTTATTTAATATAGCTGACCAGGCGATGTATCAAGCCAAGTCAGCTGGTAAGAATCGAACAATCGCATTATAAAATCGATTAGGATGTGGTCGGATAAAGATAGTTTTTTACACGCTCAGCTACATCCTCTGCTCCTATAAAATAGAGGACATCATGCGCAAGAAATAGAGCATAGGGACCAGGAGATAATAAAAGAGAATCGCCTCTTTTGATTGCTACAATAGTTGCGAAGGTATTATGCCAGAAATTGACATCGGCAATAGTTTGATTTAAATATGGAGTATCAGCAGTCACCTTTATTTCATAAGGTGTAAATGGATTGGTATAGCGGTAGCGTTCCGTTTTTTCCAAAAGTTTCGTTAAATTTTCGGAAAAATGAATCATTTCCGTCTCTTGCCTTGCGATACTATCTAAAAGCTCTTGCTTTAGTGCAGAAACAGTTTCGGTATGATTGGATTGATGGACAAATCGCAGAGCATTTTCATAGGATCTTATAATGACACCGCTTCCTTTCGTAATTTCTACGATATCAAGATCGGATAGAATGCAAATGGCTCTTCTGGCTGTTTCTGAAGATACACCATATTGGCTTGCGATATAAGAGCGTGCATATATTTTCTCGCCCATTTTGTAATGCTTGTCTACAATTTTAGAAGCGATATCAAGAGCAATTTGCTGATATCTTGGTGTGGAAATAGTTGATTTTTTTTCAATAGTAGGTTCCATAATAACATCCTTATATAATTGTTGATGATTTGTTCTTTTATTGTAGCATATATCTTTAATTTAAAAAAGAGATATCTTTGGTTGGAAGAATATCTCTTTTTTCTTGTTCAGATCTTTTGATAGCGCTGAAAAATCTTCTCCGCACTGCATACATGTTTCGTGCCGTCGTCATCGATGATAATGTAATCACCCTCTCCAATAAAGGTTCGTCCTCTTCGGGTCTGGATGTAGGGGCAAACAACATCTCCATTTTTTCGATTCATTCGAATCAGTGAATTCGTGGTAATCCACCCCTTTGTAACAATGTCAACAAATAATTCAAAACCATCCTCTAGATTTTTCTCTGGTTCATAGGGATATACATTTGCTTCCAATGGAGTTCGTACACATCTCATAATATGCGCCTCCTTTCCTGTTAATATAGAAACAATGGTATTATTTATAGTTTTATTATAAACTAATTGGAAGAAATTATCAAATATTTTATAAAGAATTCATGTAAATAAAAGATAATTGTTGTAGATTGTCGAAAAAAGTAATATAATTATAAAAAAATCACCAAAAAGGAGGAAGATATATGAGGATAAAACATTATAGTACCAAGATGTTGGCAACACTGCTTCCGGTTGTTCTGATTGGTACCATTCTTCTCACATATATCAGTTCCATCAAAAGCATGAATGCAATCAGTAGCCAGGTTGATCAAACAATGGGGGCAGAACTAGAATCAAGGGTTACTGGAATTTCAAAAAAAGTGGACGAAGTGGGTCTTATGGCGGCAACACTTGCAGGGCAGGTAGGAAATTCGTATACCTATACAAGTCTTGCAGATTATGAAAAACAATTTTCCAAAATAATCTATGAGGCGGACATTGTCCTTGGCGCAGGAATATGGTTTGAACCGTATGTATATGATAAATCACAGCAGTACGTGGGGCCTTATATTTATAAGGATGGAAGTACAACAACGGTTACGATGGATTACAGTAATGCCGAATATGACTATTTCAATCAGGAATATTACACACAAACCGTAAATGCGGAAGAAAAACCATATTTTACAGAAGCCTATTTTGATGAAACATCAGGACTTGTGATGTCATCTTGTACATACCCAATCTATAATGAGCAAAAGCAATATATTGGTTGTGTGTCCGTTGATATTGATTTGACATCCGTACAAAATCTGGTGAGCGCGATTCAAGTGGGGACGCAAGGAAAAGCGTTTTTATTGAATAGTCAGGGCGTGTATCTTAGCACGGATGCAGCAGATAAAATCATGAAGCTTAATATTGTTGACGAAACCAATGCTTCGTTAGCGAAAGCTGGTAAGGATATAGTAGGCTCCGATACAGGGCGTGTCATGTATCAGGATGGTAAGGAACTTTATAATGTATTCTATCAAACAATACCGACACTAAATTGGAAGCTGGTCATTCAGATTCCTTTTAGCGAGCTGGATAAGCCAGTTAAGGATTTAAGCCGTTTGCTTATTATCATTAGTGTCGTGATTAATCTGTTAATTGTGCTCGTCATTCTCTTACTCGTACGTGCAATGTCAAAGAAGCTAAAGGAAATCAATGGGTTTGCTACCGAGCTATCGAAGGGGAATTTTACTATTCCGCCTATTAGCGTAAAGGGCAGTGATGAGCTTAGCCAGATGGCAGTGGCTATGAATACGATGTATAGTGGAAATAAAGCAGTTATTACAATGATAGCAGAGCAATTTAAGGAAATCGGCAGTGATAGCATTAAACTTCATACAGCAACAGAGGATTTACAAAATTATTTCGTAGATATTCGCAGTTCCATTCAAAATATCAATGAGGATATGATGACTTCAAGTGCTGCGACGGAGGAATTACTAGCTTCTTCGCAAAGTGTAAAGGATTCGATTTCTAATCTTGCAAACAAGGCGAAGGAAAGCAATAAAATGACCGTAGATATCAGAAATCGTGCGCAAGATATTCAAAAGAACAGTATTGAATCCTTCGAGAAGGCGGAAACACTGGCGAAGCAGTATGAAATCAATTTGAATGCCAGTATGGAAAAAGCAGAGGTGGTGGAAACGATTGGGGTCATGGCAGAAGCGATATCCCAGATAGCAGAGCAAATCAATCTTCTATCCTTAAATGCCTCCATTGAAGCAGCAAGGGCAGGGGAACAAGGAAAAGGATTTGCCGTGGTTGCCAGTGAAATTGGAAAACTGGCGAATGAAACAGAAGCAACAGTCGATCAGATTCGAAGAACCATTCAGGATATCCACAATGCCTTTAATAGCTTAACGGAGGATGCAAAGCATATTGTAGATTTTATTGGTGATACGGTAACGCCAGATTACAATCAATTTAATGAAGTGGCAAAACAGTATGAGTACGATGCAGAGAGTTTTGAAAAGATTATGGAAAGTATCACCCAGATGACGGATGGTATTAAACAGACAATGGATGAAATAAATTCTGCAATTGGTGATGTGGCACAGGCAGCACAAAATACAGCCGATCGGAGCGGTGGTATTTCTGGTAGTGCGGAGGATCTTACCGATGTGGTAAAGGAAGTAACAGGAATGGCTGAAAATCAGAAAGAAATGGCAAATAAAATGGATGCAGTGGTCAAAAAGTTCCAGCTGTAGAAATGGAACAAAGAAAGAGTGGTCGAATCGTATATCGACCACTCTTTCTTTTTATATCCAGGCACCATCTAGATTAATAACTTGCCCCGTTAGATACTCATTTTTATGTGTAATCGAATAAACAAAATCTGCAACCTCTTCTGCATGTCCGAGTCGGCTCGCAGGAATTTCTTCAATTAAATCCATTAATTCATCATCTGCCATGAAATGGTTCATTTCAGTATCAATTGCGCCGCAGGCGACTGCATTTACTTGGATATTAGAGGGAGCCAGTTCCTTTGCCAGTGCTTTGGTAAAGGCATTGATTCCACCTTTGGTGGAGGAATAGGCTACTTCGCAGGAGGCACCGGTCTTTCCCCAAACGGAAGAAATATTTACAATTTTACCTCTCTTTTGTGTTAACATACCAGGGATTGCGAGCTTACAGCAGTTAAAAACGGAGGTGAGATTAGTTTGTACAATTTTGTTCCAGTCTTCGATACTCATGTCAGATAAGAGACCGATATAAGAAATTCCTGCATTGTTGACCACAACATCTAAGGTAGCATATTGTTTTTTTATCTGCAGGAACATCTCTTCGCAGACGCTATAATCGCCTACATCGCCGAGAAAAGACATGCAGGAGACTTGGTAGGCTTCAATCTCTTTTTTTACTTTTTCTAAAAGTTCTTCATTTTTGATGCAATTAATTACGACATTATAGCCTTTTTTTGCATATTTCACGGCAATTGCCTTCCCAATTCCACGGGAAGCACCTGTCACTAATACAGTTTTTCTGTTCATAAGAATCCACTCCTTTCTTATAGCCCTATTATAGCATAGAATCGGCAAAATGGGAGTCATTTTTTGTTTGTCAAAGGATAGTGAATCTGCTATACTGAAACTTAGTCCTATTGATGTAAGGAGTATAATTGTGAAAAAGAAAAAGAAAAGTAAGCGGATCCTTCACCGTTTTTTTACCGTATTTTTTAAATCAATTTTTATTATGGCGGGTCTTTTCCTAACTGCTTTTGCAAGCTATAAGATAACCCTGCTTTATTATAATAATTTTGGAGGACCTTCCGATAATAAAGTCACAGATATTGTAAATGAACTTTACGGTGAGGTTGAGGTGACGGATGTATCAAAGAATTTGATTTATGCAATGGGAGATGACGGAAAGTTAAAAGCGGTCGTGCTTGAGATTTTTAATACCAATACACATAACATGGATTACATTACGATTCCGATGAAGTCAGAATTTACCTTATCGAATGATATGTACCAAAAACTTTATTCTTCTGGCTGCGATGTACCTCAGATTATGAAATTGTCGCATCTTACCAACTATTTTACTGGCAAAACAATGTATAAGTACGGGACGATTATGATAGAGGATTTGCTTGGAATTGATATTAGCTATTATACGGTGGTACCAGTACAAAAATTTAAGGTCATGTTCAAGCAAAGAGATGCTGCGCTAGCATATGACAGTGATGGAAACCCAATGCAAAGCTACTATGAATGGAAAATCAAAAAGACATTTGTGAAAAAAATTTCGGGACTGGATGAAGAAGCCTTTCGAACCTATGTAAAGGAGCTGGCTACATTTTGTGAATCAGATCTCAATACCAAAAGCAAGCTTGAATATGCGGATGATTATGCAAAGGTGACACCAGAGCTTCTTTATACACATAGTCTGTACGGGAGCTTGACAAATGATGATTTTGTTATTGATAAGGAAGAAAGTCGTCAATTGGTTCAAAATATTTTATCGAATGCCTCCTACACCCAGGCACAGGTGCAAGCAAAGACCTCTGATAGCGCGCAAAGTTCAGCCGGATGTATCATTGAGATCTTAAATGCAAGCCAGATTAATGGACTGGCAGCAAGCTATCAAACAAAGCTTACCGATGCCGGCTATACGGTAGCATCGGTTGGCAATTATACGGGTGAGTTGGCTGCTCAGACACGAATTCTTGTAAGCAAAGAAGGAATTGGTACCGATTTATTATCGTTTTTTCAAGGAGCGGTTGTCGAAAAGGCAGACCTTCCGTATGGATGTGATATTCAAGTGGTACTTGGAACGGATGCAAACAATCAACCGTAACGAGTATGGATAGATAATAGGAGAAGAGAACATGCGAATCAGAGCAAAAAAATCATTATTGGTTGTGATTGGATCAATGCTAATGGCATTTGGAATCAATTTTTTTTACGAGCCCTTGCGCTTGGTTACAGGAGGTGTTTCTGGCTTTGCGATTATTGTAAAGGGACTATCGTCGGGAATTGTTACTGGTGGTATTCCCGTCTGGCTGACCAACCTTATCATTAATATTTTCTTGTTTTTAGGAAGCTACCGCATACTAGGTAAGCAGTTTCTTCGAAATACAATTATTGGAACCTTAGTCTTTACAGGGTGCCTTTATATTGTTCCTGTAATGGATATGGCAAAAGGCGATTTGCTTTTAGCATCCGTTTTTGGAAGCGTTTTATCAGGTGCTGGGCTTGGACTCATCTTTAGTGCAGGTGCATCCTCTGGAGGAACGGATCTTTTGGGAGCGATTCTACATCGTTTCTTTCGCCACTATTCGGTGGCACAGATGCTTTTAGTAGTGGACGGTATGATTGTACTTCTTGGAGCACTGGTGTATGGAATTCATGTCGCGTTGTATGCAGTGATTGCCGTATTTGTGACAACAAAGGTGATGGACGCGATACTAGAGGGTCTTAAATTTGCCAAGCTTGCGATGATTATTACTGACCAAGAGAGGGAAATCACGCATGATATTTTGTATGAAATGGGGAGAGGGGTTACCGTGCTTCCGGCAAAAGGTGCCTATTCAAACGAAGAAAAGAACATGCTTTTGTGCGCAGTAGACAAAAAAGAAATTGCAACGCTTATGGACATAGTTGACAAAAATGATTCCAAAGCTTTTATGATTGTGACGGACGCCAGAGAGGTGCTTGGAGAGGGATTTATAGAATATAGACAGTAAAAAAATGAAATAATGGACGAAAAGTAGAAAATAAATACATGAAACTTGAAAAATGACAAGAATTCACAAAATTTTTCCTCTTAAACTGTATACAAGTTAAACAAAACTTTGAAGGGTTATTTGTGGAATTGAAATATGGTTTATTCACTTCAAATAGTGTATGATAAATTTAGTTGCTACACGAGAACTGAACTTAGGGAGGAAATAAAAATGGCAAGCTTATCGCTTAAAAACATTAACAAGACATATCCAAATGGATTTGTTGCAGTAAAAGATTTTAATCTGGAAATCGCAGATAAAGAATTTATCATCTTTGTAGGACCATCAGGATGTGGTAAATCTACCACACTTCGTATGATTGCTGGACTTGAAGAAATCACTTCTGGTGAATTATACATTGGGGGCAAACTGGTAAATGACGTAGAACCAAAGGACAGAGATATCGCGATGGTATTCCAGAACTACGCATTGTATCCACATATGTCGGTTTATGATAACATGGCATTTGGACTTAAGCTTAGAAAGACACCAAAGGATGAAATTGACCGCTTAGTACGTGATGCAGCGAAAATCCTTGACATCGAACATTTATTAGATCGTAAGCCAAAGGCATTATCTGGTGGACAAAGACAGCGTGTTGCGATGGGACGTGCAATCGTTCGTAATCCTAAGGTATTCCTTATGGATGAACCACTATCAAACTTGGATGCAAAACTTCGTGTACAGATGCGTATTGAGATTTCCAAGCTTCATCAGAGACTGGAAACTACAATTATCTACGTAACACATGACCAGACTGAGGCGTTAACACTTGGTACCAGAATCGTTGTTATGAAGGATGGTATCGTTCAGCAGGTAGATTCCCCAGTTGAATTATATAATAAACCAAAGAACTTATTCGTTGCTGGCTTTATCGGTTCTCCTCAGATGAACTTTATCGATGCAAAGGTTGTAAAGGATGGCGATACTTCTAAATTAGTATTTGGAAAGCATTCCATCAAGCTTCCAGCTCCAAAGGGAAAAGCACTTCTTGATGCGGGATATGAAGGAAAAGACGTTACCTTTGGTATTCGTCCAGAAGATATTAAAGACGAAGAAATCTTTATCAATACTTCACCAGACAGCGTAATTGATGCAAAGGTAAAAGTATATGAAATGTTAGGTTCCGAAGTACTTCTTTATCTGGAAGTAGAACAGTATGAAATTACCGTTCGTGTAGATCCTAGAACTGGTGCTAGAACCGGAGATGTTGTAAAGGTTGCACTGGATACATCAAAAATCCATGTTTTCGACAAGGAAAGCGAACAGGTTATCGTTCACTAATAATAAATGGATTCTAGGGATAAGGGGTCAATACCCTTTCCCAACCTCATAAAATTAAGAGTCACGTAATGTGGCTCTTTTTTTTACGAAAAAATGAAAAAAGGTTTGAATATTCCAGATGAATGGGATAAGATAGGTGGATAAACGAAGGAGGAGTAGTCAATGAAACAATTACTTGAACATTACAAAGGGTTACCTAAAAGCATCTATGTGGTCTGTTTTTCAATTCTGGTGAACCGTCTTGGCGATTTTGTATTTCCGTTTTTATCGCTGTATCTGACACAAAAGATTGGCATGAGTCTTGTCGCTTCCGGAGCAGTCGTGACAGCCTCTTCGTTGATTGGGATTCCATCCGCATTTTTAGGTGGAAAGATTTCGGATCAGTATGGAAGAAAAAAAATCTATTTGATTGCACAAAGTGCTTCGGCGCTTTTTTTAATTCCCTGTGCTTTTACAAAGAATGCGTACGTTACGGTAGTCTGTCTTTTAATTAGTACTTTTTTTACGGCATGCCTGCGCCCTACGTTTAATTCGATGATTGCTGATTTATTGCCCATTGATAAACGGCAGGCAGGGTTTTCCCTTAAGTATTTATCAATCAATATGGGGGTTAGCATCGGACCCATTATCGCAGGTTTTTTGTTTAATAATTTTCTTCCACTATTGTTTATTGGAGATGCGCTGACTTCCTTTTTGGCGGTTATATTGATTGCACATTATGTACCAGAGACCTATGTTCCTGGTGAAGCGCCAAAAGAAGAGATGGTAGTTAACAAGGCCGAGCAAGAAGAAAAAGGGAATATTTTCATTCTTTTTTATAAAAGACCTTACTTAGCTGCATTTTTACTATTAGAAATCATTTTTTGTTTTGTGTATAGTCAAAATGTGTTTGCACTTCCAATTACGCTGAATCAGATGTATGTGGCACAGGGGGCTAAGCTGTATGGGTATTTGATGAGCATCAATGCGGTGACAGTTCTTGCCTTGACGGCAATCATAGCGGCCTTTACCAGAAAAAGGCATCAGCTAAGTGCCATGGCACTTTCTGGTGTTATGTATGCGGTGGGATTTGGTATGATTGGGTTTTGTGGAAGCTATGTGGCACTCATTGTGTCCACGATTATATGGACGAGCGGCGAAATTTTAAGCTCGATTAGTTCGGGTGTTTTTTTGGCGAATAACAGCCCAAACAATTATCGGGCACGTCTTAATGCTCTGATGTCGGTCGTACGCTCGGTGGGGGTAGCACTCAGCACTTCCTTTGCGGGGGCATATATTCAGTATTTTGGTGTGAAAAGCCTATGGTACCTGGTTTTTGTATTGGGCATGCTATCCGCGGTGTTAATGTATTTCCTGCGTCTTTATATGAAAAAAGTAGAAGGTCAGAAATTGAATTAAAGATTTACAATTATAAAAAGTAATGATAGAATATTTCTATAGTATGGTATTTAGTATGGTATTTTGGCATTTTTATGAAAATGTCTAACGATAGAATAAGCTGAAGGAGTGGATCAAATGATTTCAAATCAAATTCTCCAAAACACAATCGAAGGATTGAAGGCGATTACAAGAATTGATATTTGTGTTATGGATACAGAAGGAAAAGTATTGGCAACAACAACATCCAATGCGGATGAATATGAGGAGGCAGTACTTGCATTCGTTGAATCGCCAGCGGATAGCCAGGTGCTTCAGGGACATCAGTTTTTTAAAGTGTTTGATGAGCATCAGCTCGAATATGTGATTGTAGTAAAGGGAGACAGTGATGACGTTTATATGGTAGGAAAGATTGCTTCGTTTCAGATTCAGAATCTTTTGGTGGCTTATAAAGAGCGTTATGACAAGGACAATTTTATCAAGAATTTATTGCTCGACAACTTGTTATTAGTCGACATCTATAATCGCGCGAAGAAGCTTCACATTGAAACCGATGTTCGCCGTGTTGTTTTTTTAATTGAAACAAAGAATGAAAAAGATGGCAATGCACTGGAGACGGTACGCAGCCTCTTTACGG
>JASKJZ010000059.1 GCA_030154385.1 Clostridiales bacterium | reverse complement strand
TGAATCCAGCAGGGATGATCCTTTGTTTCTTTTTCGACTGCTGTCCGATCATAGGTTGGAACCTTGTAGCCTGCTAGCGCAAGCGTTTTGTAGTCAAATGGATTATTTTGTGTCATGAGAGCTTCCTCCTTTATCAATTGCTTCCCAGAGTCCATTTAAATAAGTGGCACCAAGTGCACGGTCATACAGACCATATCCTGGCATCGCAACCTCATCCCAAATCATACGGCCGTGGTCTGGGCGGATCGGACCTTCAAAGCCTATGTCATGGAGTGCTCTCATAATTTCATACATATCAAAGGTACCGTCACTGGAGAGGTGAGCCGCTTCCTCAAAATCCGTTGGAGAGTTGAATTTTAAGTTACGAACATGGGCAAAATGAACGCGTCCCTTTAAGGAGCGAATCATACCGGGAAGGTCATTTCCCAGATTAGTACCGTATGAGCCAGAGCAGAAGGTAACACCGTTGTGTGGATTATCTACCATCTTCATCATCCGAAGAATGTTGGACTGATTGGTGATGATACGGGGAAGTCCAAATACACTCCAGGCTGGGTCATCTGGATGAATTGCCATATGGATATCGTAAGTATCGCAGACTGGCATAATCTGTTCTAGAAAATATTTTAGGTTTGCAAATAAGGCTTCTTCGTCAATGTCTTGATACATGGAAAAGAGATCTTTGATTTTTGCCATACGTTCTGGTTCCCAGCCAGGCATAATGGTTCCATTCATATCGCCTGCAATGGAGGAAAACATCGTTTCTGGATCAAGAGCATCTACGGCTTCTTGCGTATAGGCTAAGACCGTGGAGCCGTCGGAACGCATTCTGGCAAGCTCGGTTCTTGTCCAGTCGAATACTGGCATAAAATTGTAGCAAACCAGATGAATATCCTCTTTTCCGAGATTTTCAAGCGTTTCTTTGTAATTGGCGATGTATTGGTCACGGTCGGAGGCACCTGTTTTAATCGCATCGTGGACATTGACACTTTCAATTCCTGCGATGTGGAGGCCAGCCGCTTCGACTTCTTCTTTTAATTTCCGAATCCGTTCCCGGCTCCATACTTCTCCAGGTACGGTGTCATATAAGGTGGTAATCACTCCTGTAACACCAGGGATTTGTCGAATTTGCTTTAGGGTAACGGTATCAAATTGAGAGCCGTACCAACGTAAGGTCATTTCCATGCTTGATTCCTTCTTTCTTTAATTATATAGAGTATGTTTTATGGACTGATTGGCAACTCGTGCCTTACAATCCTGTTACCTTTTATTATAAAAGATAAGAAAAAAAAGCAAATTGGCATAATTGTTATAAAGATTGCAAAAGTTGCGGTTCTATGTTAGGGTAGGAGAAGAAATACAATAAAAGAAAAAGAAGGAATTGTCGATGAAGGATAAGCTGCGTTCGGAGTTTCACAAGCGGCAATATATGCTGTCCAAAGATTTTGAATTGTATTATTATAGTGATCGCTATTTAAAGCAAGTTGAAAATCATAAGCATGATTATTATGAATTCTACTTTTTTTTAGAGGGAGAGGTCTCGCTTGTTATTGAAGGAAGGCCGCACACGTTGCAGCCAGGCGATATGGTGCTGATACCACCTGGTATTTTTCATTATGCCAAGTTGTCTGGGCAGCAAACTAGATATCGCCGATTTGTATTTTGGATCACCAAAGAATACTGCAATCGATTGATGGAAATTTCGCCTGCATACGGTTATTTGTTTCAACAGGTATTGCTTTCAAAAACCTATATTTTTCATCATGATGTCATTGTATTCAATCGCATACAAGCAAAACTGATTCAAATTATGGAGGAGACACAAGGAACTCCTTTTGGAAAAGAAGAGAAAATTGCACTTAGTATTCGAGACTTGATTCTTAGCCTGAACCGCCTTGTTTATGAAAAAAATCACAAAGGAACATCAAAGGAGGGAGCAAGCCTTTATGAAAGCTTAATTTCGTATATTGAAAACCATTTAGAGGAAGAATTATCTTTAGAAACCATTGCCAAAGCCTTTTATGTCAGTAAATACCATATTGCACATGTGATGAAGCAGAATATGGGAATCTCCTTACATCAATACATTATGAAAAAAAGGCTGCTGCAATGCAGGGAGGCTATTCTTAGCGGACAGAGCATAAAGGAGGCCTATTTGATGTCAGGTTTTCGGGAGTATTCCAGCTTTTTTCGTGCCTTTAAAAAAGAATTTGGGGTTGCACCAGCCAAGGTAAAAAAGGAAAAAGGCAACCAAATTCACAAGTCTTGGAGTTGATTTTGATTTTGAAAAAAAGTGCGGTATCCAAGTTCCAAAAAAAGAATGACTGTAAGAGAAACACTTCCAAGAATGCCAAACATAATCGCAATCTGATATTTGATAGCAAGGAGTGGGGATGCGCCAGATAAAATCTGTCCTGTCATCATGCCTGGTAAGAAAACGATACCCATTCCAAGCATCGAATTTATTGTTGGAAGAATTGCAGCATCAAATGCATGATCGACAATGTGCTTTGCTGCCATTTTTGGCGTGGCACCAAGCATAAGAGCACCTTCTACAAAATCACGTTCGGTTTGCATGCCTCCTACTAATTGATTGACACCAAGAGAAATTCCAGTCATGGAATTACCAATCAGCATACCTGCAAGGGGGATAACATAGCGTGGGTCATACCAGGGAGAAATCCAAACCACTGCATATAAAAAATAAAGCAGGCAAGTAAGGGTTCCACTTGCCATTGAAACCACGATGACCTGGATGAGTTTTTTGGAAAGCTTTGTTTTTGCTCGTTTTATAATCGTATAGATGGCAAACAGCTCCATGCATAGTAAAAATACAAGGGTTAAAGCGGGGGAAGGATTGTCAAAAAGATACAAAAGAATATATCCTGTCAAGATTAGTTGAAGCGTCATTCGAATCGAGGAGAGGAAAAGCTCCTTTTCACGAGGAATTCCTCTCCACCTTAGAATGAGGAAAACCAGCAGCACAAAAAAATAGGAAAAGAGTAGCTGATAAATGGAAAGTGACAGAATTTGATTCATATACAGACCTCCTCACTTAGAATGCTTCCTTGGCGAAGCTCGATTTTATATTCTGCGTAATGGTTTGCTATTTTTTTGGCGTGTGTTATCATAACCAGTGTGCTGTTACGTTCTTTTACATAACGCATGAGTTTTTCAATAATAACCTGTTCGGTATCTTCGTCTAAGGCAGAGGAGGGCTCATCCAGTAAAAATACCTTAGGGCGAAGCAGCAGAACACGACCAAGTGCAAGTCTTTGCTTTTCCCCTCCTGAGAGGGAGGTGCAAGGAGCATCAAGCGGTTTATCCAGTTGTATAAAATTCATAATTTTAATCAGCTCTTGATCGGTGACAGCAGCTTTTTGCGAAAAATAAAGGCCAATTAAAAGATTGTCTCGTACATTTCCTGGAAACATCACAGGAATTTGTGGTAGCATGACAACTTCGCGGCGCAATAAAATCGTATCCACTTTTTGGAGCGGTTGTCCCTGATACAAAATGGAACCATGGTCACAGGAAATCAGTTTATTCAAAAGTTTTAAAAGGGTGGTCTTTCCACTTCCGCTTTCGCCAACAATACAGGTGATTTTATTTTCTGGTATGGTGAGGCTGGAAATGGATAGTATATTTTTATAGGTTACATCTTTAAAAGAAAACATAGGGCACCAACTTTCAAAAAAGGGAAAAGGAACTGTCTTTTATTATAATAGTGAGTTGGAGATACTGCAACAAAATACCGATGTTTTACAAAAAGAATAAGGTATGTTTTTAAGAGAAACTTCATGTTTTTTTTATTGACGTAACGTTATTTTTCATTATACTGAAAGTAACATCCTGATTAAATATACGGAGGAAAACAAATGAGAGAGAAGTTTTTGAAAAATACCATTTATTCCATTAAGTTTAAACTGATAGCAGCGATTGTTGTTGTCCAGCTCTTCAATTCTTATATTGGACAGCTTGTGAACTTAGCAATTGCACGCGGAAGAGATACCCTGGAGGGGCTTGGGGTTAATACCATTGTAATGGATGGTATTGTAGGTATTGTTGTGACGACTTTACTGAATCTGATTATTTCTGTCTTTATTATTGTATTTGTCTATGATCGTCTTGTTTTAAAGCGACTGAAAAAAGTGGCAGAATTTACAAAAGAAATTGGAAATGGGAATTTTTCCAGTGAAATTGACATTAAGGGAAAGGATGACATTGGATTGCTTGGCACGCAGCTTTATAAGGCAGCCGATCATATCCGGCAAGCCTTGCTTGATATGAAGGAAATATCAGGGCAGATGAATGTGTCCAGCTATGAGCTGGCTAATCTTTCGAAAAACTCGAACCAAAGCATTGAGGAGATACATGATTCTTCCGAGGATTTAACAAAAGAGGCCTCTGTATTGGTACAAGAGGTAGAAGAAGCCAACGCCGCCCTGCAGCAGATGCTGCAAACAACGCAGGCACTTATGAGTCAGGTGTCGGATGGTTTGGAATCCTCTGAAAAGATGGAGGGAAGAGCAACCAGGATGAAGGAAAAGGTGGCAAGCTCTCTAGAAGTAGCAACTTCAACCTATGACGAAAAACAAGAAAAAATAAAACACGCAATTGAAGCAGGAAAAATTGTGGAAGAGATTAAGGTTATGTCGGATACAATAAAAGGGATTTCCGAACAAACCAATCTGTTAGCCTTGAATGCTTCCATTGAGGCAGCCAGAGCAGGAGATCAGGGAAAAGGGTTTGCCGTGGTTGCAGATGAAATCAAAAAACTGGCGGAACAATCCACCAATGCAATTACCAATGTAGAAGCTTTGGTTTCACAGGTAAATGATGTCTTTTTAAATCTGACGGATAGTGCAAGCGATGTGCTTGATTATATCGAACGCTATGTAAAAGCGGATTATGCGTTGCTCTTGGATACTGGGAAACAGTATGAGGCAGATGCCAAGCTAATCAGTGTGATATCAGAGAAGGTATCCGATTCGACGCAGTCGGTGGATGACTTGATTGGACAAGTACATACCGTGATGGATCGGGTGTTGGCTTCGTCAGGAAAGACGTCTTCTTCAAGTAATGAAATTGCAGATAGTCTTTTACATATCCAGACCTTAGTGGAGAAAACGAACACCTCGATGGAAGAACAGATTCAGCTTACCGAACAGTTGGATCAATCCATTCAGAACTTTCAATTATAATTTTTCAAAAGGACATGGCTGTGACTTGATTTTGCCATGTCCTTTTTTAGGAGAGAATGCCAATGTGCGGACGTTATTTTATTGATGATGAAACATCAAAAGAGATTGATAAGATACTAAAAAAGTTGGAGGAAAGAGAACAGGCATCTTTAATAAAAAAGACAGGGGACATCCGACCGACCGATTATGCACTCGGATGGATCAGCAAAAAAAATCACATGGAACCAACTGCTTTAAAATGGGGATTTGCAAACCCAAACGGGAAGAACCTTATAATTAATGCAAGGGTAGAGACCGCAGCCAGTAAGCGCCTGTTTAGAGAAGCCATGCAGAATCGGCGATGCATTATTCCAGCCTCTGGTTTTTATGAATGGAATGCGAACAAGGAAAAATTTTCTTTTTCATCGAAAGACGCTTCTATGTTATATTTTGCAGGGATTTTTGACTTTATTTCATCTGTGCCAAGCTTTGTAATCCTTACCACACAGGCCAATCAATCGGTGGCAGATATCCATGAAAGAATGCCGCTTTTGTTAAAAAAAGAGCAGTTGGAGCCTTGGCTTTTTGATTTTGAAAAGGCAGAAAAAATAAGCTTACAGGTACCAGAACCGTTACGCTGTATCGGGGAAAATGTGCAAATGACGTTGGATTTATAGAAGGAAAAGAATACCTCTTGAAAAACGAACAAATGTTTGTTATAATGGCTTAGAAAAGAGGTGAACATACGTTTGGAAAAATTAATCTTTCATGTTGATGTGAATGCTGCATTTTTGAGCTGGGAAGCCGTTTATCGACTGTCACATGAGCAGGGAACACTGGATTTACGAGAGATTCCTTCTGCAGTGGGGGGCGATAAGCAAAAGCGAAGCGGTATTATATTGGCAAAGTCCACGCAGGCGAAGCGATTTGGTATACAAACAGGAGAGCCTTTAGGAGCGGCATTAAAAAAATGTCCTTCTCTTGTCATTGTCCCGCCTCATTATAATTTATATGAGCAATGCTCTGCCCAGTTTTTTGAAATCCTAAATCGATTTGCCCCCGTTGTGGAAAAATACAGTGTGGATGAGGCTTACTGTGATATGACAGGGACAAACGGATTATATGGTTCACCCGTTGTAGCTGCCAATTTGATTAAGGATACGATTCATCGAGAGCTTGGCTTTACTGTAAATGTTGGGATTTCAAATAATAAACTACTGGCAAAGATGGCGGGCGATTTAAAGAAACCGGATATGGTGCATACTCTGTTTCCAGCGGAAATTAAAAAAAAGATGTGGCCGCTTCCTGTTTCGGAGCTTTTTTTCGTGGGAAGAGGAACTACAAAAAAGCTTTTGACTTTGGGAATTCGAACGATTGGAGATCTTGCAAATGCAGATCCTTCGATGCTGCGGGCGCATCTTAACAAGCACGGAGCCATCATTCATATGTTTGCAAATGGGATTGATCCAGGAAATGTAGTAGCGACACCTCCTGACAATAAAGGATATGGAAACAGTGCTACGATTCCACATGACATTAAAACGGCGGAGGAAGCAAAACTATATTTGCTGTCAATTTCTGAAACGGTTTCCACCCGTTTGCGAAAGGACAATGCGGTAATATCGGTAGTATCTGTCTCAATTACCTTTTTTGATTTCACCCATATATCCCATCAGGAAACCTTATCACGTGCGACCAATGTTACGACAGAAATCTATCAAAGTGCCGTGGAGCTTTTTGAATACATGTGGGATAAAACCACACCCATTCGGCAGTTGGGTGTTCATACAGCAAAGGCAAAAAAAGAAGATGGTATTTGGCAGATGGATTTGTTTCACACGGACTTTTTTGAGAGAGAAAAAAATTTGGAGCGAGCGGTGGATGAAATTCGAGGACGATTTGGTAATGATTCAATCAAACGGGCATGCTTTGTGAATCATGAAGTTTATCATATGATAGGTGGAGTGGGACGAGAAAAGCTGTCAGTTGATTATGATAAGGTAGAGGTACAATGATTCCAGTTGATGTAAATGCGACATTTAATACGATTGGAGAAATCAAGCCAGTGTATATCCGTCTTGAGGACGAGGCACATCAGCTTCATACGTATAGGATAGTGGAGATTGAATATGCAAGAGAGGATAAGCGGGCAGGGATTTTAACGGTTGTCTATTCTTGTTATATAGAAGAGGAAAACCTTCGAAAGCCACTTAAGATTGCGTATCATGTGAGCACGCACAGGTGGGTGCTGCTTTCATACGGTGGTTCGATTTTATAAAAATTAGTGGTATGTTTTACAACGTATCTGTTATAATGAAGCTATAAAAGACAGATGAAAAATGAATCAGAGGAGGAAGGTTAAATATGACAAAGGAAGAGCTTAAAAGCTGTCTGGCAAGCCTGTCGTTAGAAGAAAAACAATCAGATGACACAAATTGTTGGGCAGATTTATGAAGAGGGTGCCGTTGTTACGGGGCCTGTCAGTCAGATGGGAATCACAGAGGCAAATATCCAGATGGCGGGCACGATTCTTAGTAGTATAGGAGCAAAAAAATTAAAACAAATCCAAACGGATTATATGGAGAAACATCCGCACGGGATTCCGATGTTATTTATGGCAGATATCATCAATGGATATCAGACCATATTTCCGATACCGCTGGCACAGGGCTGTACGTTTGAACCAGAGCTTTTAAAAGAGGGAGCGTCCATTGCAGCAAAGGAGTCAGCCGCCGCAGGTCTTCATGTTACTTTTTCTCCGATGGTGGATTTAGTAAGGGATGCAAGATGGGGAAGAGTTATGGAATCGACGGGTGAGGACACCTATTTAAATGCTTGTTATGCAAAAGCGATGATAGAGGGATATCAGGGTAAGGATGTCTCAGAAAAAGGGAAGCTTGCAGCTTGCGTGAAGCATTTTGCAGGGTATGGAGCACCCGTTGGAGGACGTGACTATAACGAAGTCGAGTTATCCGAGCGGACACTAAGAGAGGCGTATCTTCCAGCCTATAAGGCAGCAATTGACGCAGGCAGTGAACTGGTGATGACTTCTTTTAATACCTTGGATCGCATCCCTTCGACTGGAAATAAATGGTTGATGCAAGACGTACTGCGAGAGGAAATGGGTTTTCAAGGGGTTCTAATCTCCGACTGGGGTGCGATTGCGGAACTAATCTTGCATGGAGTTGCCACAGATAAGGAAGAGGCTGCCAAGCTTTCGTTAGAAGCTGGTGTTGACATTGACATGATGTCAATGATTTATAGCAATGCCTTGCAAAAGCTTTTGGAGGAGGAGAAAATAAGCGAAGCTATGATTGATGAATGCGTACTTCGTATCCTGGAATTAAAAAATAAGCTTGGTCTTTTCGAAAATCCTTATAAGGATGCAGACGAAGAGGAGGAGCAACGTTTGCTTTTGTGCGAGGAACATCGAAATGTCGCAAGAGAAATGGCAGAAAAATCATTTGTGTTATTAAAAAATGAAGAAGAGATGCTGCCGCTTTCAAACAAGGGAAAAACGATAGCTTTTATCGGGCCTTATGTAGAGACGAAAAGGATTTATGGCTGCTGGTCAATTTTTGCAAAAGAAGAGGAGACAGTTTCTCTTCGTGAAGCACTAGAAGGCGGCGAGTATGCCAATCGCTTTGTATTTGAACAGGGGTGTGAACTGTTAGAATCGGGAGAGAAAATCCCGGAATTTGGCTCAGGACATGCAGAGGGTAAGCTTAGCAAGGAAGAGGAACTTGCACTTTTGATTCGAGCAATTAAAGCAGCATCGGAAGCGGACTATGTTGTGGTTGCGATTGGAGAACATCCGAGTCAATCAGGTGAGGCCGCAAGCAGAGCCAATATAACACTGCCCTTGCATCAATTAAATTTATTAAAGGAAATTTATGCAGTAAATCAAAACATTGTAGTCGTACTTTTTAATGGAAGACCGCTTGATTTACGCGAAGTCTGCCAGTATGCAAAGGCGGTTCTGGAGGTGTGGATGCCAGGTACGGAAGGGGGAACTGCGATTGCCAATGTATTGTTTGGCAAGGCAAATCCTTCTGGAAAGCTTGCGATGTCCTTCCCATATAGTGTGGGGCAGGTTCCGGTGTATTACAATGGATTTTCGACGGGACGTCCTTGCATGGAGGGCTGTCAGGAGCGTTTCTTTTCCAGGTATTTGGATATTCCAAATGAACCTTTGTTTCCATTTGGATTTGGTCTATCCTATACCACATTTACATATTCAGATGTTATTTTAGATCGCGATAGGATGTCACAGGACGAGATCATTCATGCATCGGTAACGGTGAAAAATACAGGAGCATATGAAGGTGAGGAGGTTGTGCAGCTGTATCTTCAGGATGTAAAGGGATCTGTAGTAAGACCTGTTCGAGAATTAAAGGGCTTTGAAAAGATCCGTTTATTGCCGGGAGAAAGTAGAACGGTCAGCTTTTCGATTGCAAAAGATATGCTTCGCTATTATCAACGTGACATGAGCTATGACGCAGAACCAGGGTTATTTTATGTATATATTGGAGGAGACAGTACAGCACAAAATAGGGCAGAATTTTATTATGTTTAGGAACAGTAAAGAGAACTAAGACAGGAGGAGTTTTAATTATATGGGACTTTTTGGACCGTCAAAAAACTAAGGACATAGCGATTTTTTTGGTTGACAAACAAAGGGTAGTGTGCTACTTTTATTAAGTATTATTTGAAAACTTGATAGGAATGGGAATGAAGTGCTCCCAAAGTATTTTACTTGAACCGCTTTTAAGCTGATGACTTCTGTGTTAAAAACGCAGATTTTGTCAGCTTTTTTTGTGAAAAGGAGGAAATGATGTTATTTAGTATTGCACTGATGTTATTGATTGGAATGGGAGCGGGAGCTCTTTGTAAAAAGGCGGGTCTTCCTAGCCTGCTTGGGATGATTTTGACGGGAATGCTGTTAGGACCTTATGCTTTCAACTTGATTGACTCGTCCATTTTGGATATATC
>JASKJZ010000058.1 GCA_030154385.1 Clostridiales bacterium | reverse complement strand
TATACATTGGCAGGTTTCGCATCCGCTGAACCTCCGATTACAGCCCCGCTAACACTGATTGCGTCTACGACACCTCCAGAAATATAGATGCTGCCAAAATCAGCTCCTGTATATTGATAGCAACTTCCAATAGCCGCCCCATTCTTTTTTCCTGATACCTTTAATGTTCCGCCCTGAATCCGAATGATACCTGCGCCTTCATATATTTTATTTGTGTAATGGTAATATCCTCCGATTCCTACACCGTAATAGGAGGGATTTTTAACCTCTAGACTTCCATTTCCGTCTATAGTAAGTTCTGAACCTTTAGCTGCACGAATTCCTATATAATTTGATGCATCTCCACTATCAACTCCACCACCTCCGCAGTCAATGATATTCGTACCGATTAAGTTGAGTTTTGCCTTGGCATTTTGCAGGTCAATTGCCTTTCCAGTAGATTTCATATTAACAGCATTTAGGTTAATATTTACAAAATCCGTTGTATTTTGAAAAATAATTTGATTTGCTGTCACTGTATTGTCTGATTGAATGATATTATATTCATTCTGGTAATACTGTCCTGTTACTGTTTTAGCCGTTCCTCCATTTACAGGCGTATAGGTAATATCCATCTTACCCCCATTATCTGCAAATGTAATGCTTCCATTGGATAAATCTAGGATTTCAGATAGCTGCACTGTTTGGACCTTATCCCAAAGAACAAGAATCGTTCCATTATCCGATGCTTTTATTGTTTTATAGGATACCGTTATTTCCTTTCCACCATTTATTCCGTGTGCGATTGCTGTCAGCAGAGTCTCTGCCCCAGCTGGCATATAGGCAGTCATTTTCCCGATACCGTCCCTCTGCTTTATAATGGTTCCATCCGAAACGAGTTGCACCATGCCTTCCGTTTCAACTGTGTTCAGAGTTTTTCCATCCTGCGTTACGCTTAGGGAGACATTGTTGATATCCGAGGTTATTGCAGTATCATAAAACCAAAGACTCACTGGATATAGTTTTCTTCCAAAGACAACGGCTGTGTCCCCTCCGTTCCCAGAAGGTGTTATCGTTGTCTTCCATGTATAGGAAGACGTTGTTATCTGTACATCTTTTGTGTCGCTACCCAGTGGTAAATATTGGCTTAATGCTGCAGTGCCAATATAATTCTGATTTACTGTAATCTCTTTTGTAACTGTTTTTTCTCCTATCGCAATGGTTGCAGGATAACTACCCTTGGTCAGTTTCCCATCATATATCGTAAACTTTAGGTTATATTTTTTTGCATTCTCCCATGCTGTAAGTACTGTTCCGGAAGAAGACTCCGAAACAGTCTGTGCCTTCAGCGTAATATCTGCACTATTATTCAGTCCGCTTCCACTGATTGTAATATCAGTTGAGGCACCGGCAGGCATATAGGCAGTCATTTTACCTACCGCTTCTTCCATAAAGGATATCTTACCGTCACAAACCAGCTGTATCATCCCATCCGATGGATTTGTATTAAGTGCTTTTCCATCTTTTTTTACCATCAAAGAGACATCTGTTTTATCTGCAGTAAGGTTTAAATCATAAAACTTAAGCGATACCGGATATAGCTTACTTCCGATCACTGTAGTATAGTCAAATTTATTGTTTGTAAAATTTATTGTTGTATTCCAGGAAAAATCGCCAGCCGAAATCTCTATTGTTTGTTCCCCTGTAAAGATACCCCTCACGAAGGAATAAGAAATGTTACCTACATAATTCTCACTGACTTTAATATCACTATGGTAGGTTTTCCCATTTACTTTAATCGATGCTCCTTCTAACGTCTTTGTAAGTCTACCATCATAGATGGTCATGCCCAGTTTGTATACATTGACCTTATCTGAATTCGTTAGCGGATGAATGGTACCTCCATTGATATCCACCGACGCGTTTTCCGAAATTGTAACACATCCAATAAAATTATCTCCACTGGTATCAACATTTGGTGATAATCCATAGCCAATCGCATTTACAGCATTGTTATTTCCACCGGTTGCCGAGATAACCCCTCCAGTAATAGCAATCGTACCACAAGTGTATTTTCCATCTGCACTAGCATAGGTACTGCTTCCACAACCGATTCCGGCTCCCGGACGATCCATAAAATTAGCAACTGATATATGTTGATGTCCACCAACTGCAGTAACATTTCCACCCGTAATGTTTATGTTTTGTACACAGCCTGCATCACCACCACCGATTCCTGCTCCACATACTGCAGATAATTGACCATAATTTATCTCAACACCTCCGCCGCCTTTGGCATAAACCGTACCACCATGAATCATGATATTTCCAGTATTTCCAAACGCGGTACCACCGATTCCTGCTCCTGCTCCCATTCCATAAGCTTTGACTGTACCACCATTAATGGTAATATTTCCCACTGTCTGAAAATCAATACCACCATAATCTGCTCCGATTCCGGCAGCACCGCTTCCGGCCGTAGCAGTCAAGGTTCCGGTGCTTTCCTTCGTAATCACAAGGCTACACCCCGCCGGTACATTAATCGCGGCATGCTGCATTCCTGCACTCACCGTATTATCTCCTGTAACCGTCAGATTTAAGGATGCACCATTTGTTAATTTGATTGCAGAATTCCATCCAGCAGTAGTTGCTGTGTCACTTTCAATATTAAGATTCAGATTAGAAAGAGTCAGGTTTACGCTCACCCCATCGATTGTAATCATATTTGAACCTGAACTTCCTGTAATTACAGTATTGTTATAATTACTTAGATTACTGTTGTTAATCGTCAGAGCACCCATTGCGATATCATAGGTGGTCTGACCAGTCTGTGCATATGCGGTTATATCACCGTCATATCCTACGACTGAATGCAGCATAAGTACCGCCAGTATTACTGCCAGTACTCGTTTTGCTTTTCTTTTGACAGGCGCGCTGCATAAGGCCTCTGTCCGTCTTCTTTTTTCCATAAATTCCTCCATTCCCAGTAGTTATTCAATGAACTAAACTAATCTTGTTTTGTTCTTTTCCCTGCAGCAAAGGTAAATTACAGGGTTTCTATACATTTATTATTTTAACCATATATTACCTTCTTGTGAACTACCCCAAAGGGTGGGTCTTTTGTAAAAAAAATCAAAAAAAAGACAGGAGATATGCTTCCCGCCTTCCTTCAATCAATGAAATCGTATTCTGCCTGCTTCCAGGTTTACATCGTAATCTCATAATACCCATGATCTTTCTCGATATAATCCTGATAATCCAATATGAATTTTGCAAGTGTAAACCCTGCTACGATCTCATTTGCGTTATCATGCTCCATAATAAGTGCCTTTAGTTTTTCTTCTTCGTGTAGGCCTTCCTTAATTGCTTCTGCCAAATAGCGATCTTCTTGTGCCACCTGACATCGGTTCCTGCCAAGCCACAGGATGACATTTCCTTGTTCCGTGGTCATTTTCACCTTTCTCTTCCACTTCATATTCCTAGCTCACCAGCCTTTCTCTCTGCCCCCTGCCGGTTGCTTACTCCCAGCTTTCGGTAAAGGTTACGATTGTGGAATTTCAGCGTATTATAAGTAAACCTGCACAATTCACAGACTTTTTTTGGTTCCACGCCCTGACAGTAAAGATGCAGAATCTGCTTTTCCGCATCCGTTAATTCCTCTGTCAGTATCTCCTGTTTCTTTAAAAAATTTGGATAATGTAGTGCCATTTCTCCGGCCATATCCATAAGTTCCTTCTGAAAACTCTTCTTTACTGGCAAAAGCTCCATTTCCTTAAGCAAAGGTAAGATTGCTGTACCCTCCTTTGCAATCAGATAAAGGAAATGATACTCTTCGATTTCTGACAATACCTGTGACAGAGTATCCTTCCAGTCTCCTAATTTCATCCGGTACTGAAGGATTGCCTTTAACACTTCATTTTCCATATCCATGTAAGTACGACTATACTCTTTATAATAGACCGAAAGACGCTCAATCAGATTCGCCGCTTCTTCGTACTGCTCCAGTGCAAGATACGTGCGCACCTTCATTTGATATTGATATCGGTTCAAGATATAAAATTCAAGACATTCATTTGGCGCTTCGGTCTCCAACCAGCTTCTCGCTTCTCCTGTTTTCCCTTCCAAAAGGTCAAACCAGTTCTCCATCGCATTGATATTGGGAAGAAGCCGTCCTGCTCCCTCCCTCTTTGCTTTTTCGGCAAATTCCTTGAGCTGTACTCTGGCTACTTTAAGTTGGTTTCGGCAAATATGTATCCGACAAAGGACTGCCGTCGCTACAAAGCACATCTCGATCTTTCCGCCCATATCCGCTTTTGTATATCCACTGTTTAAAAGGGTCATAATCTCATAGATATCCTTCTCCCCCTTTTCGAAGAGACTTTCCGCCAGTGAGATATTGACAAGTCCTGCTCCCCATTTTTGAAGCACCAGTTCTACTGGTTTTTTCATAACTCTTGCCAACTCACGGTCAGATTTACTCCATTCGCAAAAATCCTTTCCACCGTTCATAATAGAGGGCAGATTGCTTGTGACAGAAAACTCCGGCATGGTCATTTTTCTGTCTGTAATAAAGACTGCCGATTTTTTCAGGATATCAACCATGGAAAGGGATCCTCTGTGTGGAAGTGCAATATCAAGATATATGAGTCTTCGGCGTGCTTCTTTTTTCTCTTCTTTATCATCCATTGTATTTTCAAAACTAGATAGCTTCTCATACCAGTATTCGCTTTTTTCTGGTTGCATCAAAAGTGAATACAGCATACTAATTCCTGCCATCAGTACCGGTGATGCTTCCAGTTCTTCTACCGGCAGACTAAGATAATACTTTCTTGTCTCAAAATAATGTCCGCTTCCTGGATGTCTTCTGGCATTTCGGATTAAAAGCCTTGACACGGCTTTGCTGTCTTTTGCCTTGTTATAATAGAAAAGCGCTTCCTCTATTCGGTCATTGTTCTCATAATAGAGTGCCGCCCGCAAAAAAATTCCTCTTTGAATTTCCCGATTCTCCCCAAGGGACTGCTTCCATAAAAAATAGATTCGCAGCATTGGGAGCATCTCATACACACCATTCTCGTGCTTGATTAAAAAGTCCCCAATTGTCATGGCGGTATACAACAAATTCGCTGCCTGGTTTAATTCAGTAACATACTCCGCCAGTTCCACATCAAAACTGTCAAAATTTGATACTGCCATGAGAAGCTTTCGCAAATCCTCAGGCCATTTTTCGTAAAGAGCCTCATTATAATATTGGAATACATCAAGTCGTGCGGCTTCTCGAATAACCTCTGTGTAGCTTTCCTTGTTCTGCATCTGATAGGCAACCATTAGGGTACAGAGCGCATGACCTTTCGTATCTTGTCTGATTTCCTCAATCTGTTCTTGTGGGAGTTTCACCTGAAAGGCCTCTAGTAGCTTTTCTGTCTGGAAAACATCCAGCTCCAAATCCTTTTTGTCTGCTATTAAAAAAGGATGATGGATACAGGAGGCCTTCAGCCACTCTGGTAGTCTTGCCCGCCCACTCATCACAACCTGCTTATCTCCACGTTCAATCAATTCATTGATATATCGTCTGGAGTCTTCCTCGGTTATCCAGGTAATATCATCAATAATGACCGTCTGTGCTTCTATTTCGTTTACTGGCAGCTTCAAGGAAAGTATCCCAGCTTGTCCACTTAACCAGAGTGCTGACTGCTTGCGATAATAGTACTTAAGTGCCGAAGTCTTTCCATATCCTACCGGTGCTGATAAATAGAGTGGGCACTTAGTTTCTTCTGCTTTCTTTAGTTTCTTAAATATTGCAGGAATTTTTATGTATCTTGTGTTCAATGAGAATCTCCCCCCATCTTGCTCCATTTATTCGTCTTATGATTATATCGTGCATTCCCCTGCATTTTATATTCTAGCAAATAATTCCTTCGATGGGAACTACCCCGATGGGTGGGTATTCGTATGATATTTTATGGATGACACCTTCCCTTGAAAAATCTGCATAATCCATCGACAACACATATTTGGGGAAATTGTCCTTCATCGCCGTTGCTATTAACCATTATTACTCCACAAAGCACACAACTTCATCGCACCACGAAATCCCATATATGGGGACTCATATGGGTTGATTATCTCATCCTTTGTTGTTCGAGTAAGTGAATAAAATGGTTCATTTTCAAGATTTTTTGAGTACTCACTGGCAGGCATCATATAAATCCCCCCATCTTCAAGCTTCATATGAAGTTCTTTACTTGCAAAGGCTTTAAGGGATTCTTCCACATAGGGTTCTCCTTTGATTTTAATTTTAGCTTGATCCTTATGGTAGGCTACCCACATTTTAGTCGCTTCAACGGCATACCTTGTTTCCTCTTGCTCTTTTGCCAAGAAACTTGGGTCCGCTTGTTCTTTAAGAAATTCTTCTAGCTGTCGAATCCAGCACATCGTTCCTTCATATCCATAAGGCGCACCGACATGGTAATTGATACCAAGCTTTTGTTTCATACTCTTTGCTGCCTTTTCTGCATGTTTTCGAAGTACTAAGTTAAATTTTGCCTTGTGCATCTTTTGGAGACCCTCTACACTCGTTTGAGATGTAAGGGTACAAATCGCTTTTTTATGAAAGGCACCTTCCATAATCCTTCGAATTTCTCTGGCATCAGATAGAAATCTGGTAGCATCACAATTACTACCAATTAGATTATAATCACCCTCTACTTGTTCTTCACTTAGAAACCACTTTGGGTTTGAAAATGTTTTGGCAATGCAATCGAGTATATGTCCCATAGAGCCAAATTCTAGAATTGCTGCATTTTGAATGGTTCCAAGTGTCCATAAGGCTCCCATTCTTCCTGATGGATTTGGAGTTGTTTTGATTAACGGCATTGCTCTTCTCCTATTATTGATGAATCCTTCAGCTTGAAAAGTTCCAAAAGCAGCCACCTGGTTCTTTCATAACCAATCAAGCCTCTAAAGATTCGAAGTTTTTCTTCCGGTAGTTCCTTGCTGCATGTATGTTTATTAGGAAGCGTTCCTATCCACAAATCTGGTTGCTCTTCCAACGCTTCCTGTAAAATAATATCCACATCCTCCTTCTGAATCAAATAAGTAACAAAGGGAAGCATACTTTCTCGTTCCGAACATTTTAACAGCCGAGGCAATGTTTGAAGCAGCATATAAACTCATCATTTCACCTGAAGATACAATGTAGACTTCTTCTGCATATCCACCTCGGATTGGCATGGCAAATCCTCCGTACACAACATCTCCTAGCACATCATAGAGTATGAAAACTGCCTGAAATTCATATTGCATTGTAAAGCCAGTTCTTGTATGGACAAATTCTGACTAAGATTACTGCGAATATACTCTTGCATTTTTACTATGCTATCTGACGGATTTAATACCTCTCTTTCCCTTGTATAGTCCGTTAGTTTCGCAATCAATTCATAGAGTAATGCCTTGTTTGTAAGGTCTTTTTTTATTTCCTTATCTCGATTTTTCTGAATGATTTTATCTAAGAGTATTTTAATTGTTTCATTACAATCATCATAAATTTTTAAAAGATAATTCATCCTCTTTTTCATGAATCACTTTGTAATGAAGTAATATGTATTCCCACGACTCTTCCCCCAGCACTTCCTTATTTAATTTCATTCCAGAACCAGCATGCAAAATCACGCCCGGTTCAAGGATATATTCTTTTTGCTGAATTTCAAAACGTGCACACCCTTGTATTGGAAATAAAAATCCACAAACTCCTTTCAAGGTAGTCTGGTTTTCTGCTTTCCTATGTGGAGGTATACAAATGCGATGTATCCCCTCAATCTCCAAATTGGCTGCTGCATATTTTATAATCAATTGGTTTATGTTCATACGTGATATCTCCTTATGGTTAGTTTGCACTAACTATCACAAGTTTATCGTTATTCAAAATGATTGTCAATAACATTTTCAATTTAGCAAGTCTAACTAAGCCAGTGCCGAAGCTCTTGGCCCTGACACATGAAATAAGCCCGTAGTGCTGCCCATTATAGAAAAAATTGTAATTGATCCAAGTTAAAAACGTAGGAAGGGGCTGTCACTTTGAACAGCCCCCTTTTAATTTATGTTATCATAATTTTGCCGCCTTTTTAAATTTTTCAACGTCAGTAAAATATTTCTTTCTATTTTTTGCTGTATTCTTGACGATTGTATCCAATGGAATACTTTCTGGTGCCAATTTCTGAATATATTTATTAATAGCTTTTTTTGTTGTTTTCTTATGATCCTCATTGTAATAGCTCCCTTCATAATAGCCCTTTGGAGCTTTATAAGTATCATATTTTCCATATTTACCATCAGAATAAAAATACTCTTTATCTAAATATTCAATTACTTGATCTTCGCTCTTAGTTTGCGTACTTCCCATTTTATAAAAACTCCATGATTTTATGCCGTTCCATTTGCTTGTGGAATAAATCATCTTTGTTTTCTCTGAATAATATAATGTGTGGATGATCCATGAGTTAAATATAAACATATCCTTCTCTTTATCCAAATCATAAGAAAATATCTGTGGAGCTTCTCCATTGATTATTAGCTCTGGGACACCATCCTGATCCAAATCTTTCAGCAGAAATGTTTCCGCAACAAATCCACCCCCCTCTAATTTCTCATAAAGCCCTCCTTTGTTGTTTACTATCGCCATTTACACTATCTTGATTTTTCATCACCAAGACCGTTATGTTCCCATGCCAGATATAATCTGGAAGATGATTCTTTCTTAGTATTCTTTATTCAACAAGAAATCTGCAATATGCATGGTCTTTATCCCCTGATAATTTCCCCCTGCAAACTCATCTGTCGTAAGCACATATTTAGGGTAATTGTCTTCTATAGCCAACAGCCGTCCATATTCTCTTTCTTCTGTCTCTTTGCGTTCCATTTTCTTAGTTACCTGAATATAAATTTTCTCACCCATACGATCTGCAATAAAGTCAATCTCATAGTTATCTAATTTACCAACAGATACCTCGTATCCTCTGCGCAAAAGTTCCAAATAGACAATATTCTCTAACATAGCATCTGCGCTATTTTGAGAATATCCCAAAACACTATACCGTAGCGCAGGATCTGCCAAATAGAATTTTTCCTGGGTTTTTAATAGTTCCTTGCCTTTCACATCATATCTGGAGCACCTATGCAGTATATAAGCTCTCTCGAGCTTCTGAAGGTATCCATATACCGTCTCATTATCTATCTTCCTATTTTCACTCTTCAGATATTTTGCAATAGATGCTGCTGAAAAGGTATTTCCCACATTATCAAAAGCATACTTAACTACTCTCTCTAATTGGTCTACCTTTTTTATTTGATTTCTTCTCACGATGTCTGTAAAAATGGTAGAATTATAGATATCTTTTACGATTGGATATGCTTCATCCGTTGTATATTCACGCAAATGAATTGCTGGAAATCCACCCAGTTGCAGATATCGTTTTAATTCTGTCTTTGAATCCGATTCTTTCGTATAGCTATTCCGAAATTCCAGATACTCCTCAAATGATAACGGAAAAATCCGGAAACTGATATATCGCCCTGTCAGATGAGTAGAAATCTCTGATGACATCATTCTGGAATTAGATCCGGTCACATAAATATCTGTATCGTATTCCGTCATATAGGTATTTACTATTTTCTCCCATCCCTCTATCTCCTGCACTTCGTCAAGGAATAAATAGGTCTTTTTTCCGAAACACATCCTATTCTTCAGTTCCAGATACAATTCCTTTGCCGTCATATCTGCATATTCCATGGAATCGAAATTATACTTTACGATCTGTTCTTCCAATATACCTTTGTGACGTAGTTCATCCTGAATCATTTGCATGAGCGTAGATTTGCCACACCGCCTGATACCGGTAAGAATTTTTACTAATGGTGCATCCATATATTTCATGATCCCATCAACATAAATTGGTCTTCTAATCATAGTATCACCTCTGTTTTACCATTTTACCGCTTTTTTATATTATATTCAATGGTTTTGCGGTTTTTAAACGCAAAACATGTATCATGATTATTTATTTTCTCAAAATCGATTATACTAGGGTTCACTATATTTTTCTCTTTTATCCTCCTAAAAACCACCTGAGTGATATGCTTTTGCTATTATATAGGATGGTTCATAGTACGCACTACTATTATAATTATCTATCGTATCGCATAAA
>JASKJZ010000057.1 GCA_030154385.1 Clostridiales bacterium | reverse complement strand
TCCATTGCCTCAATTTCTTCAATGGTCTTTTCGTCATTTCGAATTACCATAATATCAGGCTCTATACTTCCAATCAGCTGATAGAGATTATAAGAAAAACTATCATAATTATCAATCAGTAAAATCAAGATCAATCCCTCCTTTTGCCAGCGAAATAGCTGCAACCACTGCTTTTGCTTTGTTAATGCACTCCTCGTACTCTTTTTTGGGTACACTGTCTGCCACAATACCCGCACCAGACCTTACATATACCCTGCCATTCTTTTTATAAGCAAGACGAATTGCAATACAGGTATCCAGCTCACCTGTGAAGCTGATATATCCAATCGCACCGCCGTAAATTCCTCTCTTCTTTCCCTCAAGTTCATTGATAATTTCACAAGCTCGAAGCTTTGGAGCTCCCGATAAGGTTCCAGCGGGTAAAATGGCATCCACTGCATCCATCGCGTCCTTTGTTTCCTTAATACTTCCTGATACCGTTGATCCAATGTGGAACACATGAGAAAATCGCTCAATATTTGCATATTTTTCTACAACCACGCTTCCAATTTTGCTTATTTTTCCGATGTCATTTCGTCCCAAATCTACCAGCATGTTATGCTCCGCCAGTTCCTTTTCATCGGATAAAAGCTCCTTTACTAAGTCTTCATCCTCCGCAGGGCTTTTTCCTCTTGGCCTCGTTCCCGCAAGAGGATAGGTAAACAGCTTTCCATCCGAAAGCTTTACCAGGGTTTCGGGAGAAGCTCCCGCAATCTCAATATCATCACTGGTAAAATAAAACATATACGGAGAAGGATTTAGGGTACGCAGCACACGATACGTGTCCAAAAGACTTCCCTCTACCTCTGCCTCCATTCGATTGGATAAAACGACCTGAAAAATATCTCCTTCTTTGATATACTCCTTTGCCCGCTCTACCATGTTACAATAGGCTGCTTCGTCAAACATTGCTTTCCACTCTCCCGTACAGATAAGTGGCTTGCTATTTCCTTTTTCCCCACAAAACAAAAGCTTTGCCATCTCATATAACTCGCATTTTGCAAGCTCGTAATTTTCTTCCATGTTGGTGGTTCTTGCATGAACAATCAAGAGCACCTGCTGCTTTTCATTATCAAATGCAATCACTCGGTCAAACAGCATCAAATCCATATCCTTAAAATCATCCTCATCCTCTGCATCCAGCACAAGTGTTGGTTCGCTGTATTTGATGTAGTCATAGGAAAAGTATCCGACAAGTCCCCCTGTAAAGGTAGGCATTCCAGCAATTTTAGGGCTCCGAAACTCCCGCAGTATCTTCCGTATCACTTCTTTTGGATGCGTGACCGTTTTGGTTTCCTCCTTCGAACGAATGGTCAGCTCATGATTATGACAGGTCAGCTCAAGCGTTGGCTGATAGCCAAGAAAAGTATAACGCCCCCATTTTTTTTGTTCCTCAACACTTTCAAGCAAGTAACAGTGTCGACTGACCTTCTTTAGAATCTTCATAACGCCTACTGGTGTCAGTTCATCCGCATATAATGAAAGACACAAGGGGACAATATCATACTCCTTCGGGGAATAACGCAAAGCCTCTTCTTTGGATGGAAAAATATTCATGCAACAACCTCCTATACTACTATGATTTTGGGTTTGAATATCCGACTGGACTTAGAAAAAAAGACAAAAAAAAGTCCTTGCCAGATATCATCTGTCAAGGACGGGAAATACAAAAAAAATACACCCGCGGTGCCACCTCGATTCACGAAATTAATCGTGCACTTACTGGATACCATCATATCCATGGCAACTAACGTATGCCCTACGTCGCAAAATACTAAGGATTCCAATCCATTTCCTTGCGCCCTCCGTGGTCCATTTAACAGGCTGCGTTCTGCGGGTTCTCAGCACCCCCGCTCTCTGTAAGTGCACGATCTATTTTTATCTCCACTTCAACGGTTTAAAGCTTTAATTTTTTATCATTATAAGGTATTTAGATAGAAAATGCAAGTGGTTTTTACCAAAACTTTTTCTTTTTAAAAATCCACAGGCAAACCACTACAATCAAAATACTAAGACCAACTACAAAGGGATATCCATACTTCCAATGAAGCTCTGGCATATACAAAAAGTTCATACCATACCACCCCGCAATTAAACTTAGGGGAAGAAACACTGTCGTAACAATGGTCAGGACTTTCATGACATTATTCTGCCGTATCCCAATCTCCGATTGATAGACATCCTGCACCTGCATCGCATATTCGCGAAGAATCTGTGTCTCTCCTTGTAGTCTTTGCGCCCGTTCGGCGAACACGCGGAAGGTCGCAACCTCCTCTTCGCCAAAAAAGTCCATCTCATCTTCATATAGACTCTCTCCAAGGTCAGCAAGCTGGCTGTAATAGCGATAGAGCCTTGAAATTTCTTTTTTAAATTTTAACATGTGATAGCTAAAATCCTTGGTAAGTCCATTTACAATGCTCTCCTCCATTGCCGTAATCTGTTTTTCAAGTGCAGCCAGATAAATCAGATCATCCTCAATCAGGGTAATTAAAAAATCATAGAAAAAGCGCTCTAGGGTATACCCCTTTCGGATACGGCTTTGTCTGATCCGATCAATCAGTTTTTTTACAAGGCCGGTATCATCAATAAAAATCATCTTTTCCTTTAATATATAGAATGCAAATCCATAGCTTTTTGCATGCTCTTCCTTAATCGGAATATGAAATGTCCCAAATAAGTAATTGGGATGATTTTCCAGCTTACAAAAATGGATGTTATCCTCCCTTTGATTAAAAAGATAACGCGTTCTAATTTCCATTTGTGCTTCCCATTCCTGTCTGGTAAACAAAGCTATGCAATCTGTTCCTGATTCCCAATTTTCAATTGTAATTTCTTTTAAGTCATGATCCTCCACAATAAAAAGCACAGGTTTTCACCTCTTTATTTTTTTCTGGCCTTTCCAAGATAAGCCGCTTTTACACTCTCGTCATTTAAAAGCTCCTTACCAGTTCCTTTTAACGTAATATGCCCCGTTTCGCATACATAACCCGTGTGCGCAATCTTAAGTGCTAAATTTGCATTTTGCTCTACTAATAGGATGGTCACACCCTGCTGATTAACGGTCTTTATGATTTCCATAATGTCATTTACAATAATCGGTGCCAGTCCAAGAGATGGTTCATCCATCATGATAAGCTCTGGCTTACTCATCAAGGCACGACCAACCGCAAGCATTTGCTGTTCTCCTCCAGATAAGGTGCCCGCCATCTGCCAGGAACGCTCCTTAAGTCTTGGAAATAGCTCATAAATCCAGTCAATGTCCTTTTGCAGATGATCCTTGCGAAGATAAGCCCCAATCTTTAGATTTTCAAGAACTGTTAAGTCTGGGAAAACCCGACGGCCTTCTGGTACCAGGGTAATGCCCTTTTCAACAATTTGATTCGTCGGCTTCCCCGTAATGTCTTCTCCCTTATAAACAATATTCCCGCTCTCCGCTTTTACCAGTCCAGAAATTGCGCGGAGAATCGTACTTTTTCCTGCGCCATTGGCACCAATCAGCGTTACGATTTCACCTTTTGGTATTTCCAGGCTGATTCCCTTTACGGCGCGGATACCACCATAGGATACACTTAGATTGTCCAAGGTCAATAAATTATTCTTCTCCATCTTCTTGTACCCCCAAATATGCTTCAATTACACGTTCATTGTTTTGGATTTCCTCAGGAGTCCCGGAAGCAATCAGTTTTCCAAAGTCCAGCACGTAAATGCGATCCGAGATATCCATGACCAAATCCATATGATGCTCAATCATAAACACAGTCAGATCAAACTTCTTACGTACATCGTAGATGAAGGCTGTCAGCTCATCGGTTTCCTGTGGATTCATACCTGCTGCTGGCTCATCCAAAAGAAGAAGTTTTGGATTGGTCGCAAGTGCACGCGCGATTTCTAAGTGTCTTTGCTGCCCGTAAGGCAGGGAACTTGCGATTTCATCCTTGACCCCAGTCAGCCCCAGAATATCCAAAAGCTTCATGGTTTCTTCCTTCATAAACTTATCTTCCTTGTGATTGAGCCCTAAGGTCGCAGACATAAAGTTCGATTTATAGAGCATATGCTTTGCAATTAATACATTTTCAAATGCTGTAAGCTCTTTAAACAGACGGATATTTTGAAATGTACGTGCCACTCCAAGTTTGGTAATCTGGTCTGGCGTCTTACGAATTGTAGCCGTATACTTCCCATTATTTTCTCCAGCATACAGCTTCTTCATATTTCCCTTCGGAAAATTACTGGTTATCATTTTATCTTTAAAGTAAATTGCACCGTTTGTAGGAGCGTATACGCCTGTAATAACATTAAAAGCAGTTGTCTTTCCTGCACCGTTTGGTCCAATTAAAGATACTATTTCATTTTGATGTACTTCCAAAGAAAGGTTATTGACTGCGACAACGCCTCCAAACTGCATCGTTATGTCTTTCACGCTTAAAATCTGGTTAGGCATTTTTTGCACCCCCTTTTTTTACAAGCTTTTTAAGCCTTCGCTCAAGGCCAGCCCAGGAAAATTCATTTTTCCCCATAATCCCTCGCTGGTAAAATAGTACAATTAGTAAAAGGATAACAGAGAAAATGACCATACGAAAACCTGTACGGAAAAGAGGGATTTGAACACCACCGATAAATAATGGATTATCAAAGAAACGGAGCCACCACTCCTTGCTCATGGTAACTAATATCGCTGCCAAGACACTTCCGGTTACACTACCAATACCACCAATGACCACAATTAATAAGATATCATAGGTCAGTGCAACACTAAAGGTTTTCGAATCAATGGAGCGCATAAAGATTGCTAACATACCACCGCTAATAGCAGAGAAAAAGGAGCCGATGATAAATGACATTTGCTTATGCTTTGCCAAATTAATTCCCATTGCTTCTGCTGCCACTTCATCTTCTCGAATGGCACGAAATGCGCGTCCATAGGTGCTTCGAAGTAATAGTACCATCAAAGCAATACAAACAACCATTATCATAAAGGGCTCTACAATGGTATAAAATCCAGGTATCTTTTTCAGACCGTATGAACCATTGGTCACACGATCCATCTGGGGACTGGAAATAATCGCACGCATGATTTCCGAAAATCCCAATGTTGCAATGGCAAGATAATCGCTCTTTAAGCGAAGCACTGGATATCCAATCAAAGCTGCAAAAGCAGCCGCTACCAAGCCGCCAATAATCAGAGAGATATAAGGTAATAAATGCTCTACAAAGGCGGGACCCGATTCCAACCAGCGCTTCACACTCATAATAGATTCATTTACACCACTAATATAATAAACTTCCTCCATACTTTCCGAAGGAATCAGAAGAATCGACGTAACATAGGCACCAATTGCCATAAATCCAGCCTGCCCCAGTGAAAAAAGTCCCGTAAAACCCGTTACCAAATTCATAGAAACCGCTACGACTGCAAGTATCATTCCTTTTTCTAATACCGTGTAAGCCATGCCATACTTAAATTTATTTGCCTCTAAAAACATAAGAAACACCAAAATAATCGCCAAAGAAATCGCTGACAATAATAATTGTTTTGATCTTTTCATTTTTTACTCCCCCCTATACCTTGTCTATCATCTTTTCGCCAAACAATCCGGTCGGACGGAATAAAAGAATCACAATTAGCAAAATAAAGGTAAACGCATCACTGTAAGTCGAATAACCAAATGCTACTAAAAGAGTCTCACAAATGCCGATAATAAATCCTCCAACAACAGCTCCCGGTATACTTCCAATCCCCCCAAGAACCGCAGCAATAAAGCATTTAAGACCTGGCAAGGTTCCACTAAACGGTGTTACGGACATACGATCGGTGAAATATAAAATTGAACCAATCGCTGCTAAAAGAGAACCAATCACAAATGTTGTACTAATGGTATTATTAATCTTAATTCCCATTAACTGTGCTGTTTCAAAATCTTTTGATACGGCTCGCATCGCCATACCAATTTTTGTATGGTTAATTAAAAACATAAGTCCAATTACCAATAAAATGGTAAGAACTGGAGTAATAAAGGTAACTCTTGATGAGGATAAACTTCCAATGTGCAATACCTTTTTTAAGAACGGAATTTCTGGGTAAGGTCTTGGAAGTGCTGTAAAAATATAGGTTGCCAGGTTCTGAATCAGATAAGAAACACCGATTGCAGATATCATAATGGACATACGCGGAGCAGATCGGAGCGGTTTATAGGCTGCACGTTCAATCACAACACCTAATAGAACCGTAAGTGCGCATACAATAATAATCGAAACCCACCATGGCAATATTGCCATAGAAAAAATCATAAAATAGCCAGCCATCATAAAAATATCGCCATGCGCAAAATTAATCAGGCGTAGAATACCATATACCATGGTATATCCAATTGCAATCAGTGCATAAGCTCCACCAAGGGAAATCCCCGTCAGCATATGCTGTAATAATGTTGATAAAGTCATGGGTTATCCTCCAAAAAACATTTCAATAATTTCATGTGACGGTTCGTCACTTTGAGACCAGTTGTCACACTAGGAAAGGCTGCCTGATATGATCAGGCAACCTCTGCATGTATACCAGTTTATTTTGCAACGCTTACGGTCTTTAAGAATTTGAATTCACCATTTTCTACTGTCTTGATAAATGCCATGTCCTTCTTTGCATCTCCATTTTCATCAAAGGAAATGGAACCCGTTACTCCATCAATTTGTGCTTTTGCAAGTGCATCGCGAATCGCCTTTGGATCAGTCGAGCCTGCATCCTTAATAGCCTGAAGTGCTATTAAATAGGCATCATATCCAAGAGCAGATACCGCTGGGATGATTTCGGACTGATCATTTGCCTTTAAGTAATCCTTGAATCCGGTTACAAAGGACTTTGCTTCCTCCGTTGCTGGCTCTGCATCATCAAAGAAAGTAGATAATACGATGCCCTCTGCGGATTCTCCAGCATTTTCAATAATGGTTGAATTTTCCCATGTATCCCCTGCCATGATTGGACAAGTAATGCCAAGCTCACGCGCCTGCTTGATAATGAGTGGTGCTGTCGCAATGGAAGATGGTGCGAACAGTACATCTGGATTTTTAGCTTTTACATTGGTTAAAATTGCTTTAAAGTCTGTTTGGTTGGTCTGGAACTGTTCTTCACTTACGATGGCTCCATCTCCTGCAAGTTCTTTAAAAGCAGTTACAAAATAGCTTCCAAGTCCAGAGGAATAATCATCACCAAGCTGTGTAATAACGGCCGCTGTCTTTGCATTTTCCTGAAATGCATAGTTTGCCATAACGGTTCCCTGGAACGGATCAAGGAAGCAAACGCGGAAATAAAAATCATTATCTAAGGTAACCTGAGGATTGGTACAAGAAGCGCCAATTGCTGGTATTCCTGCATCCTTGAAAAACTCACCTGCTGCTATGGATACCCCAGATCCATAAGAACCAAGCACGACTTTTACACCTGAGCTAATTAAGCTTTGTGCTGCACTAACCGCTTCGGTCTTGTCACTCTTGTTATCAACCTCCACTAATTCGATTGTATATGTAACACCATCAATATCCACTGTTGGATAGACTTGATTGGCATAACGCATACCAAGTACCTCCTGAAAACCTCCACCACCATTTTCTCCTGTAAGTGGTTCAAATACTCCTACCTTAATTACATTTCCTTCTTCTTTTGCTTTGCTGCCACATCCTGATAAGACACTAGCAACAAGGCTTAAGCATAATAGCCCAGCAATCAACTTCTTTTTCATATACTTCTCTCCTCCTGGCGTCTTTATGGCAAAGACACTTGTCTTTGATATTTCAACAGTATATCACGTTAATCGCCTAAATTCAAGAATAAGTTTATGATTTTTTTATTTTTGTACGTATCATTCCGCGTGTGAAAGATTTTTTGTGTTTTACATACAAAAAGCCACTAGGTTTTCCTAATGGCTTTTCTTTCATATATATCGTTATAATCGGCAAGAAAGATAAAAATACATATTACTAAATTTCATAGAAAGAATCTTTATCAAGTCCACAAGTTGGGCATGTCCAATCTTCTGGTACTTCTTCCCATGGTGTTCCTGGTGCAACTCCATTGTCTGGATCTCCCAGCTCTGGATCATAAACATATCCACAAGGACATTCGTACTTTTTCATAAAAATCCTCCTTTTATTTTTTATTTATTCTAACATTTTCCATTTACCTTTTCAATAGAAGAACATAAATATTTTTTTATTTTATAAACTGAAAATTTTAAACTCATTTTGCTTTTAATGCTGCCATCGTAATATAATTGTATGGCTGATTAAAATGTGGCAGGAAGAAAATATCCAGTAACTTTAATTTATCAATTGTCACCTTTTCTTCAATTGCTAAGGAGAACATATGAATTGCCATTGAAACATCATAATCCGAGGCTAACTGTGCTCCTAAAACAACTCGGGTATCCTGGTCATACACAATTCGGATTTTAACGGTGCTATTTTTCTCAATAAACGCGGGTTTTTGTAAATCTTCATAATCCGTAGCTACCGCATGATATCCATGTGCCAAAGCCTTTTCCAATGTAAGTCCAGTCGATATCATATGAAGTCCCCAGATACTAATCGCATTCGAGCCTTGCACGCCTACTGTCTCAAGCTTGGTGCCACATGCATTATGAGCTGCTATGATGCCAGAACGAACGGCATTCGTTGCGAGTGCAATGTAATTAACATCCGAGATAGCATTGTCGTAAACCGTAGCACAATCTCCAATGGCATATACATCTGGTATACTGGTCATCTGCGTTTTATCCACTAAGTAAGCCTTATTCTTATATAGCTTCATTGGCTCCTTGGAAAGCTTGGTATTTGGACAAAATCCAATTGCCAGAATGACCATATCCGCCTTGTATTCGCCTTTATCCGTTACGACACGCTCAACCTTGTCGGTACCCTCAAACTGCTTCACGCATTGGCCAAATGCTAATTTAACTCCATGCTCCTGTAAATTGTCTGCCATCTTTTGCGTAAATTCTTTATCATAATAATTTGGAAGACAGGTGTCTGCCATATCAATGATTGTAACGGACTTTCCGCATCGTACAAAGGCTTCCGCTAACTCGACACCAATATAACCTGCGCCAACCACTACAATATCCTTTATGCTTTCATCCTTTAATTTTTCAATGACGTCCTCTGCGTTTTGATAAAGCTTCACCATCTGGATATTTTTTAGATCTCCTCCTGGAAGCTTTGGAACTATTGGCAGAGAACCTGTCGCTAAGATAAGCTTATCATAGCTTTCTTTATACTCGGTGCCATCCTTTCCCTTCGCATAGACTATTTTATTTTCATAATCTACGTCCGAAACAGGTGTCTCCATATAGATTTTCGCACCCTTTTTTTCTAAAATATCTTTATTGGAATAAAAAAGTCCTTCTGGTCCTGCAATCTGCTTTCCAATCCATAATGCCATACCACAGCCTAAAAAACTGATATTGGAATTTGCATCAAACACGGTAACTTCGTTACCAGAATAATTATCTAAAATTGTATTAATAGCGGCTGTACCTGCATGGTTTGCACCAATCACTACTATTTTACTCATAAGTCCCTCCTAATTTTTTCATTTTGTTGTTTTCACCTTTTTATTTTAGCACTATTTTCCTTTGACTGCAATATTATCTATCAACTCATTTCCATTACTCTTGAATTTCGACCCTTTACATCACCTCATTAAAATAATAGGAAGAGAGCAAATAGGGTTCTCTATACTTTAAGGTCAGCTTCCATAAATACCGTTTTACCGAAAGAAGAGAACCACTTCCCTCACGAAATTGTTTGATACGACGTTCCAATTGCTTTTTTTCATCCAAACTTGCTTTGTCCTTAAAATATCCCCATACATGTTTGGCAGCATTTTCAGCATCTCCAGGCTTTCCTTCCATTTGCAACGCTCGCTCAAGGATATCATAAAAAGCGAGTACGGGATATTCCCTCTTTTCCTTTAGGAGACTTCGAATTTTATCATAAGAAGGTTTTGAATGTTCTAATACGAGATACTTATAACGGCTCCATTCTTCCTCCAGATATTTAATCTTTAAATCCTCTCTTGTGAGGTTAATCGCTTTTATAGCGGATAGGTTCTTATCCTTTACCTCTAGCATGATATCGATATCATCTCGATTCAG
>JASKJZ010000056.1 GCA_030154385.1 Clostridiales bacterium | reverse complement strand
ACGACGCTCTTCCGATCTCGAAGGAACGTTTGTTTGCAGGAAAACGAGAAATGGGCACGATTACATTGGAAGCAAAAAACGCAGGAGGGGATGTTCATATTACAGTACGTGACGATGGAAAGGGGCTGGATCGGGAAGCAATCTTACAAAAGGCAATACAAAATCAGCTTTTAACAAAGCGGCCAGAAGATATGACGGATCGGGAAATATATAATTTGCTGTTCTTACCAGGATTCTCGACGAAGGAGGAAGTGTCGGAGTTCTCTGGGAGAGGGGTAGGCATGGATGTTGTTACAAAAAATATGGAAAAAGTGGGTGGAAACATTGTCATCGACAGCCAGGCAGGAAGAGGAAGCAGTATTGTGTTAAAAATACCGCTAACACTTGCAATCATTGATGGTATGAATATCAAAGTAGGAAATTCAAGATATACGATACCTACGATATCAATCCGCGAGTTTTTTCGACCACATGCCGGAGAGGTTTTTATGGATACAGATCAAAATGAGATGATTATGGTACGGGGAAGCTGTTACCGTATTGTTCGTCTGCATAAACGCTATGGGGTGAAAGGGGCACGAACTGCTTTCGAAGAGGGAATCCTTATTATGGTAGAACAAGAAGAAGCTGCAGTTTGTGTCTTTGCGGACGAGCTGTTAGGGCAACAGCAGGTTGTAGTAAAGGCACTTCCAGAATACGTGACAAGAGTCAAAAAAATGGAAGGGATTACAGGATGTACGCTTCTTGGGGATGGAAATATCAGCCTAATCTTAGATGCAGCTGATTTGGTAACTGGTTAAGGAAAGGAAGGATAAAATGCGAGAAGAAATTGAGGAGGGAATGGCAGAGGAGGATACCCAAAAAGGGAGATATTTGACATTTGGTCTTGGAGCCGAAGTGTATGGGATTGAAATTAAGTATGTGACCGAGATTATAGGGATTCAGACGATAACCGAACTGCCGGAATGTTCCGATTATGTACGTGGCATTATCAATCTTCGTGGTAAGATTATCCCTGTTATGGATGTTCGAACGCGTTTTCGAAAACCATTTTTGGAATATAATGATCGTACCTGTATTGTGGTAATAGACATTCGGGGAATATCCATTGGGTTGATTGTAGACCGCGTTGTTGAGGTTTTATCCATTGACGAGGAACATCTTGTAGAACCTCCTAGAATCGAAAAAAAAGAACAAAATCGGTTTATTAAAAGAATCGGGAAAATAACGGGTGGGGTTATGTTAATCCTGGATTGTGAAAAGTTATTATCCGAGGAAGAAGCAGATGAAATTAACGAAACAATATAGAAAAGGCGAGAGAAGAACCAGTTCGAAAGGGGAAATAGGATGAAACGATTAAAAGATATGAGAATTGCTGGAAAGCTAATCACTAGTTTTGTTTTAATTGCGGTGGTAGCAGCGGTGGTAGGTGCAGTTGGGGTATATTTTATTCAGAAGATCAACCAAGCGGATACGAATTTGTATGAAGCAAATACAATGGGAATTAGCTATATGAGCGATGCAGAGGTAACCTTTCAACGGATACGATTTACAATGGTTCGTACGCTTTTAGATACAAGTCTGGCTCCTGAAAATATGGAGACCGTGAACGACTACATCAAATCCGCGGAGGAATCCTTCGAAAACTACCAGAAAAAAGTGACAACAGAGGATAATCAAAAATTGTTTGATGACCTGACCGACAAATGGAATGCATATGTAGAACAATTACAGCTGTTAATGGATAAGTTTGAAAGCGGTGATGATGCGGGAGCAAGAGAACTGGTATTTGGTTCGGCCGCCGACGCGGGAAATGAATTGCAGGATGCGGTGGATACAATCGCTCAGTATAATATTGAAGCGGCACATCAGAAGTCCAAAATGAACGATCAATTAGCGATGCGTGCGCTCTATGCAATGTTGGCCATTATTGGCGCCGGAGTAATCGTTGCAATTGTGCTGGGGCTTTTGATCTCCAGACTGGTTAGTGTACCCGTTAATAAAATGGTGAATGTGGCAAAAAAACTCTCCCTTGGAGATGTAGAGGTAGAGGTAGACGTCAGCACAAAGGACGAAATCGGAATCTTAGCAAAAGCGTTGAAGGAAATGATAGAAGATATCAGAAATCAGGCCTATTTGGTGGAACGAATCGCGGATGGAGATATGACAGTATCCATACACGTACGCTCAGAAAAGGATATCTTAGCGATTAAGCTGGCACAATTAGTGGAAAAAAACAATGAAGTACTTGGTAACATTGCGATTGCTTCCGAACAGGTGGCAGCTGGTTCCAGACAGGTTTCGGATTCCAGTATGGCGCTTTCACAGGGGGCAACGGAACAGGCAAGTGCAATTGAGGAGCTGACCGCATCCTTGGAAGAAATTTCTTCCCAGACCAAGCTTAATGCAAGAAATGCAGGGGAAGCAAATGAATTAGCGGAGGTTGCAAAGAATAATGCGGTGGAAGGAAATAGCCAGATGAAGGAAATGCAGCATGCAATGGCGGAAATCAATGTCTCCTCGAACAATATTTCAAAAATTATTAAGGTTATTGACGAAATTGCATTTCAGACGAATATTTTGGCCTTAAATGCAGCAGTTGAAGCGGCGCGTGCAGGTGCTCATGGAAAAGGCTTTGCGGTTGTAGCAGAAGAAGTACGCAATTTAGCAGCCCGTTCTGCAAATGCTGCAAAAGAAACTACCGATATGATTGAGAGTTCGATTTTAAAGGTAGAGGCAGGAACAAAAATTGCAAATGATACGGCGAATGCGCTGAATAAAATTGTTGAGGATGTTGCAAAAGCAGCCGATTTGGTGGCACAGATATCGGTAGCATCGAATGAACAGGCGACTGGAATTGCACAAATCAATCAAGGAATCATGCAGGTATCCGAAGTGGTTCAAAACAACTCAGCAACTGCAGAGGAAAGTGCAGCAGCGAGTGAGGAGCTTTCAAGCCAAGCGGATTTATTAAAGGAAGCAGTGGAACGGTTTCAACTTAAGGAAAGCTCACACAGGAGGTATACACCGGTAGATGCTACTCCTTTGAAGGCATCCACGGCACCGGTTCGAATGGAGCGAAGAATCGTACTAAATGATGAAGAATTTGGAAAATACTAAAGATTTTACAGGCATCACAACGGAAGAATTTCACATACTAGCGGATTACATCAAAGCACTTTATGGAATCCGCTTAAAGGAAGAAAAACGCTCATTGGTTAATGGACGTCTTAGTGCAGTGATTCGAAAGCATCAGCTAAGCGGTTTTTCAGAGTATTTTTCCTATGTAAAGGCCGATACCTCAGGTAAGGCAGCGATAGAGCTGATTAATAAGCTCACTACGAATCATACTTTTTTTATGAGAGAATCCGCTCACTTTTCTTATTTTTATGAGGTAGTTCTTCCGTATCTTTTTGCAAATGTTTCAGATTACGATTTGCGTATATGGAGCGCTGGTTGCTCAACGGGAGAGGAACCGTATACACTTGCTATGTATTTAGCTGATTTTTTTGGTGATAGGAAAGGAAACTGGGATACGAAGGTATTGGCGACAGATCTTTCCACTGAGGCGCTTGATAAAGCGAGGAAGGGAAGATATAAGCGGGAGGAGATAGATAACTTGCCTCCTCTTTGGAAGCAAAAATATTTTTCTTATCCAGATTTTGAAACAGCACAGATATTGCCCCTCATTTACAATGAGGTTATTTTTCGAAAGTTTAACTTAATGGAAGCAGTATTTCCGTTTAAAAAGAGGTTTCATGTTATTTTTTGCCGCAATGTGATGATATATTTTGATACACGAACAAAAGAGGAACTGGTGGATAAACTTTACCAAATTACCGAGCCTGGTGGATATTTGTTTATTGGACACTCGGAGTCTTTGAACCGCGAGACAACAAAATATCGATATGTCATGCCATCTCTCTATAGAAAGGAATAGGCGTATGAAAAAAATTAGAGTTTTGGTAGTGGATGATAGCTATGTCTTTCAGCAGCTCTTACTAAAATGGCTGTCGAATGACAAAAGCCTGGAGGTGGTGGGAGTCGCAAGTAATCCGTTTGAAGCAAGAGATAAGATACTTGAACTTGCACCAGATGTTATGACTTGTGATATTGAAATGCCACGGATGAATGGAATTGCCTTTCTTGAGAAGCTGATGCCGCAGTATCCGATTGCGGTGGTTGTGGTAAGCTCAGTCAGCACGGCGGTTTTTGATGCGATGAATGCCGGGGCAGTCGATTTTGTTGCAAAGCCTCAAGTGCAGACGCCTCAGGGAGTTGAAATTTTTTTGAATGAACTCATGCTAAAAATTAAAATTGCTTCGGTGTCGAATGTTTCTGGATGGAAAGCAAATCCTTATAAGAGAAAACAACTTCATTCGGTAAACCACAGCCAGGATAAAGTGATAGCGATTGGAGCATCGACTGGTGGAACAGAGGCAATCTTTCAGATACTCAAAGCATTTCCTTCGGATGTGCCTGGAATTTTAATCGTCCAGCATATCCCGCCTTCTTTTTCGGAAATGTTTGCACAACGTCTCAATCGAACGACGAGCCTGTATGTGAAGGAAGCAAAAAACGGTGATCTGGTAGAGCCTGGAACCGTACTGATTGCACCGGGAGACCAGCATATGCGTATTAAGAGGATTGGAGAGGGTTATAAGGTGATGACTGAAAATGGAGCCCGTGTGAACGGACATTGCCCTTCCGTGGATGTACTCTTTGAATCTGTTGCCAGGGAGGTCGGAGAGAATGCGATTGGAGTCATTTTAACGGGTATGGGCTATGACGGTGCCAAGGGTCTGCTGGCAATGAAACGAAGGGGTGCCCGAACGATTGGACAAAACGAGAAGTCGTGTGTTGTCTACGGTATGCCAAAAGTAGCTTATGATATTGGCGGTGTCGAAAGGCAATTGGCACTTGATGAAATTTCAGAGAAAATTCTGACGCTTATTGGTACTTTTTGATAAAAAGGAGTTGCTGAAAATGAGAAATAAAGTTATAATTGTGACAAAACACCATTTGCTCTAACATCACATAAAGAAGCGAGGGAGAGGGATGATTCAGCAGATTCGAGTAAAGGATTTAATAGAGGGGGAAATTTTGGCAGAATCTATTTTTGATTGTAAGGGAAAACTGATTCTTGCCAAATATACATCCATCAATCATTATATGATTAGTATTCTGCGGCATCATGGCGTACAGGCAATCAAGGTAATTCAAAAAGAGGACAAAGAGCAGCTTGGTGCTTATGAAAGCTTTTGGATACTAAAAGAAGACTATAAAGAATGTATTCAGATGCTAAAGGATGTATTATATGGGTTGATTTCAGGGAAAAGTGCTGGATATAAAGCACTCAATCCGATTGTTGATATCTTGCTGCAGCATATGGATGAAACAGATGGGATATTGAAGGTTTTAGAGGAAGAGAAGCGATACGATGAGTATACGTATACACACAGCTTAAACGTCGCACTTTATGCCATGCTGATTGGTAAATGGTTGAAGCTTGAACTAGTTGAAATTGAGGAACTGGTGATAGCGGGTTTACTCCATGACATCGGAAAGACGAGGGTTCCGCTTGCAATATTAAATAAGCAAGGACGGCTTACGGAGATAGAGTTTAAGGTCATGAAGGGACATCCAATGGATGGCTATAAAATTCTCAAGCGACACGATCAATTTTCAAATAAAATTAGGGAAGCGGTACTTCTTCATCATGAGCGAATGGATGGATCAGGATATCCGTTCGCTCATGATGAAGAACAGATTCCATTATTTGCGAGAATTATAGCGGTTGCAGATGTGTATGATGCGATTACGACGGATCGCGTTTACAAGGCCAGGTTGACCCCATTTGAAACCTTTGCCATTTTAAAAACAACCGAACTGAAAAATTTAGATCCAGCAATTGTAGACGTATTTATTCGTTGCATTTGTGTTCATTATGTGGGGATTGAAGTACTATTAAATACGGGCGAGGTTGCAGAAGTTGTATATGTTCCGCCGCAGTGCCTGACCGATCCGATAATACGAATCGAGGATGAATATCTTGATATTTCCAGAAGAAGAGATAAGTTAATTGTTGAGGTGGTCTAGTAATTTTGATTTTTATTTTAAAAATAGCGGTTGACAGAGGATTTGTTTCGTGATATACTCTATTTGTTGTGAGCAAGTAGAGTATCCACTCTCACCTTAGCATCGATGATGACTTGGGTTTATATTTTACAAAATATGCATAGATTGCGTGTTTTATAAATGGTGCGTGGATATTATTCCACGTTTTTTTATTGCCACAAACAAATCCTAACTAACCAATGGCTTGCTTGGCCAATATTATTATGGAGGTGCACTACTATTAGCGATTTAATGATTAACGAACAAATCAGAGATAAAGAAGTTCGATTGATTGGAGAAAATGGAGAACAACTTGGAATCATGTCCTCGAAAGATGCAATGAAACTAGCAAAGGAAGCGGAACTTGATTTAGTAAAAATTGCTCCAACTGCAAAACCACCTGTTTGTAAAATTATTGACTATGGTAAGTTTAAATACGAGCAAACCCGAAAAGACAAAGAAGCGAAGAAGAAGCAAAAGGTAACGGAAGTCAAAGAAATCCGTCTTTCACCCAATATTGATGTGAACGATATGAATACAAAGGCAAATCAGGCCAGAAAATTTTTAACAAAAGGTGATAAGGTTAAGGTTGCTCTGCGTTTCCGTGGTCGTGAAATGGCTCATATTGGTAGAAGTAAACAGATTTTAGACGAGTTCTTTTCAAAAGTAGAGGATGTGGCGGTAGTAGAAAAAGCGCCAAAGCTAGAAGGCAAGAGTATGATAATGTTTTTAACTGAAAAACGTTAATATATTACAAAACATTAACATATAGAGAAAGATATATATTTTAAGGAGGAAATGACAATGCCAAAATTGAAAACAAAAAGAGCTGCAGCGAAGCGTTTTAAAGCAACAGGAACAGGAAAATTAAAAAGAAATAAAGCATATAAGAGACATATTTTGACCAAGAAGTCTGCAAAAGTTAAGAGAAATCTTAGAAAAGCTACCATTACGGATAGTACAAATGCTAAGGTAATGAAGAAAATTTTACCTTATTTATAATTTTTTGAAGAAACGGAGGAAATAGACAATGGCAAGAATCAAAGGCGGAATGAACGCTAAAAAGAAACATAATAGAGTATTAAAGTTAGCAAAAGGTTATAGAGGCGCTCGGTCAAATCAGTATAGAGTAGCAAAACAATCTGTTATGAGAGCATTAACAGAGTCTTTTGCAGGAAGAAAGCAGAAAAAGAGACAGTTTAGACAGTTATGGATTGCACGTATCAATGCAGCTGCTCGTATGAATGGTCTTTCTTACAGCAAATTTATGTATGGATTAAAATTAGCAGAGGTTTCTGTTAACCGTAAAATGCTAGCTGAAATGGCAATCAATGATCCTGCTGGATTTACAGCATTAGTTGAAGTAGCTAAGGCTAAGATAGCAGCCTAGGCAAAGATAGCAGTCAAGGCAGCCATCCAATTCGGTTTGGTTAACATAGATTTTGAAATGGGATTTTATGGAACCTGGGACTTTTGTACCAGGAATTCCGTAAACCAATTTCATATTATGATGCTTATAATTAATTGTATATAAAAAATATATTTTTTAAAAATATTGCAAAATACGCTTGACATATCGCGATGCGTCATCTATAATATATTTTGCATTCCTCGATAGCTCAATGGTAGAGCACACGGCTGTTAACCGTGGGGTTGTTGGTTCGAGCCCAACTCGGGGAGTATGCGGGAGTGCTGGAATTGGCAGACAGGCAAGACTAAGGATCTTGTGGTTGTATGATCGTGTGGGTTCAAGTCCCATCTCCCGCAGTACATAGAACGGCGAGCTGTTCATTCAAAATAAGGCTTTCATAGTCATTACGATTGTGAAGGCCTTATTTTTGTAGTAAAATATGCGTGATAAATCAAAGAAGAATTTGCATGATAGTATGGTAAATTTTACATATATTTAACATAAAAATTGGGATAGACATATCTTTTTTGTGATAAACTATGGTATCAAAAAATTGGGAATCATTTGGTCAATTATAATAATGGAGAAAGAGTGTAGAATAAAATATGTTAACATATGATGATATCAGAAAAAATGAATCGATTAACACTTATATAAAAAAAGCAGATGAGTCGTTAGCTGCACTTGGATATACAGAGCATAGCTTCGCTCATGTTTGCCAAGTGGCTTCGACAAGTAAATACATACTGGAAACACTGAACTATTCTTTGCGAGAGATTGAATTAGTTCAGATAGCCTCTTATTTACATGATATTGGGAACATTGTGAACCGAGTCGATCATTCACAAAGCGGAGCTGTCATGGCGTTTCGAATTCTAGATAAGCTAAATATGCCGCCAGAGGACATTGCCGTGATAATAACCGCAATCGGCAATCATGATGAAGGGACAGGAACACCTGTTAGCCCAATGGCAGCGGCTCTGATTTTGGCAGACAAGTCAGATGTAAGAAGAAGCAGAGTTCGAAATCAGGAAATTGCGACTTTTGATATTCATGACCGAGTCAATTATTCGGTAAAAAAAGCGGTATTAAAAATTAATGAAGAGCACACACTGATTAAGCTAAAACTTACGGTTGAGACACATTATGGTTCGGTTATGGATTATTTTGAAATATTTATGAATCGAATGCTGTTGTGTCGAAAAGCAGCAGAAAAGCTGGGAATGCAATTTAAACTTATAATAAATGAACAGCAATTAGTCTAAGGAGTTGTTGTCAAATAGAATAATCGGAAGAAAAGCAGATGTTTTCATATCTGCTTTTCTTCCGATTATTCTATTTCTTGTCTTAATTTATATTGCTTTCGATACTCTGATGGAGTGATTCCAGCATTGCTTTTAAAAACGCGATTAAAATGCGTAAGATTTGAAAATCCAGTTAAGTTTGCAATTTCAGTCATGGAACAATTTGTTTCCATTAGCTTTCGCTGCGCATTCATGATCCGGGTTACATTGATATATTGTACAATCGTTCGATTCGTACATCGCTTAAATTCTCGACATAAATAGTAGGGACTTACAAAGAATTCTTTGGAAAGAAATTCAAGTGTTATATTGTCAAAATAGTGCGTATGAATATAATCAACAACTTGACCAATTCGTGTCTGCTTAATATGCTGCTCTGGCTGTGGAACCTGACGCTGTATAGTAATTAACAAGAGATTGAGCAAGGTATGCATATATTCTTGTTTATAGGGCACATTTTCTTCTTCTTCCTGTAGAATCATTTTAAATAGCTGATGAATGGAGTATCTGCTTTTGGGGTCAGCGGTATATACGCCGCTTTTAGGCTCAAGGGCAGCCATAAGTTGAACAGATTGTATTTCAGAGGGTGAAAAATAGAGGACAATGCGTTTAAAAGAGATATCTTTTTCCCCATAGGAATGATGCATAACATAAGGTGCAAACAAAACAAACTGACCAGCATGAATAGTATATACAGCATCACGAATCATATGGTATCGCTCACCGCTTTCTAGGTAATATAATTCAAAAAAATTATGAAAATGAGACTTTGCCATGTTGTCATTCACACCTTCAATTCGCTCACAAGATATGGACTGTCCTTGTGCCATCTTAATACCAGCTGAATCAATCAATGTAGAATCCTCCCTTATTAGTATTTTTGTATAAAAACATAAGATATATAAGCTCAAAAAAGAAATAATTACCATGAAAAATAGGATAAGAGCAAGATATGTAAAAAATCATGCCATATCCTGCAATTTTTGTCTAGATTCAATATAGTCACTTTTATATAATAATAACACAAAAGCGATTGAAATGAAAAGAAAAGAAGTGTAGTCATGAAAAAGAAAATGAAGTTATATGAGGGACAAATTGTTCACACCAAGGAGACAATACGATGCTTATATAAGGTCACTTATAACAAGTACGAATTAAAAAAAGTGATAGTTCGTATGCTAGTAGGTGCTTTTTTGACAATTGTTGGACTTATTGGTATAGACTCCTATATCCTACAAGCTGGGTTACTATTGATTGGATGTTGGTTACTTGTAAGTAAGGATTTTCCTGCGGTCTGCAAAGCAGATCGTGCAGTGGAGGCAAGAAAGCACATGCTGCCAATTATAAGTACCGTGTTTTATGATGATATTGTAGAGCTTAGCAGCAAGTCCTGCATGGAAATGGAATACGGTCAATTTAAGTTCTTATTCGAATAGAGTCAATATTTGTTTCTTTTTCTAAGTAAAGAATCAG
>JASKJZ010000055.1 GCA_030154385.1 Clostridiales bacterium | reverse complement strand
AGGAACGGCAAAAGAGCTGCTTGAAAAGAGGGGGCAGTATTATAATCTTTATATGGCACAGTTTAAGGAAGTGTCTTAGAAAGGATGCTAGTTGTAGATGACAAATGCTTACCTATTTGAAGAAACAGAACAAGAAATTTATATCAAATCGTATCAACTGGAAGACCTCGTAGTGGATATACCAGAACGCATTCAGGGCAAGCCAGTAACCAAGCTGCTGCCCTATGCGTTTCAAAATAAAAGAGTGATAAAAAAGGTTCGAATCCCAGAAACTGTGAGGGAAATCGGCAGCCACTGTTTTTATGACTGCCGTGGATTAAATAAAATCGTGTTGCATGATTCCGTGGATACCATTGCGGATGGCGCGCTCAAAAACTGTTTTGCGCTGAATGCGGTTACGATATTTGCCAAGCATGGCAATATGAGCGGTCTTAAGGGAATTCTATCCGAAGTGAAGGAAGAGATATTAGGACGTATTTATTACGGGGAGAAAAGGGAGCGAGTAGATCTTATTTTTCCCCGTTATCTGCATGATTATGAAGAAAACACGATGGCACGCATCATCAATCAGGTGACCTATGGCTGCGGGATTCATTATCGGGAATGCGTGAGCGAAGAGGGGATAGACTTCCATGCCTATGATGCGGTTTTTCCATTTACAAAAGCAAATGAGCAAAAGCGCGTCGTGGAGCACATTGCACTTTTACGTTTGCAATATCCAAAAGATTTATGGCCTTCTGATCGGGAGGCCTATTTGGCTTACCTAGAGGAGCATATGATCAGTGCAGGCAGGTACTTTATTCAGCATGCGGACATAGAACCCTTTTTATTTCTCGTGTCACTTCCTGTTGCACAGGTTGAAGTCTTAAATCAACTTTTGGAGTTTTCTAGAGCTGCGGATCAGCTTGAATTTGTAACGGCACTTTTAAAGGTAAAAGCAAAGCGCTTTGGCAGGCAGAAAAAGACCTTTGAATGGTAAGGAGGGATCGCATGCAAGAAGAAGCATCGAAAAAAGAGGAAATATCAAAAAAAGAGAGATTTAAACAAATTGGAGAAGAAATTCTTACGGTATCCAAGCATGAACTTATTGTTTCAATGCGTTTTTTGGAGCTTGCATTTCCCTTATTAAAATATCAAATGGATCAATCAACTTTTTTTATGGGAACCGATGGAGCTTGTATTTATTACAATCCAAGGTTTTTAGGAGATCGTTATCAAAAAAGTCGGATTTTGATGAATCGAGCATATCTTCACCTTTTGTTTCATTGCTTATTTGGTCATGTTTATAAGGAACAAGATCCGGTGGGAGGAAAGCTTGATGTAAAAAAATGGAATCTGGCATGTGATATCGTTTGCGAATATCTGATTGATCAGCTGGAATATCCTTCCGTTCGTTGGATTGAGGATGATAGAAAAACAGCTTGGTATGAAACCCTTGAGAAGGCACTTCCCGTATTATCGGCGGAAGGGGTTTATTCTTATTTAGTGGTGCATTTAGAGGATACCAAGATTGACCAGACCGAGCTGTTATTTTTGGTCGATGATCATTTCTTTTGGAAGTGTCAAAAAAATCAAGAAGAGAAAAAGAAAAATGAAGAAAAAGAAAGCAAACAGCAGGAACAAAACTGGAGTCAGATGAGTGAAAAAATAGAGAGCAGTCTGGAAACCTATTTTCGAGCCATCGGTAATAAGACAGCAAAGCTTTCGAAGCAGTTGCGGCTTCGCAATCAAAAAAGAGTGGATTATAGAAGCTTTTTACGAAAGTTCGCTTCGGTCAGCGAGGAGCTTCGTGAGGATTTGGACTCGTTTGATTATGGCTTCTATCATTATGGATTAAGCCTGTATGGAAATATGCCGCTGATTGAAGAGTTGGAATACAAGGAGGAGTATAAAATTCGTGAGTTTGTTATCGCGATTGATACCTCGGGTTCTTGTTCGGGGGAAATGGTGGAGCGTTTTATACAGCAGACCTTTGATATTTTGCGAGAAAGCAATCTATTTGGGGAAGCGATGGAGGTATACATCATTCAATGCGACAATGAAATTAAGGATGTTATTCAGGTATCCACAAAGGAAGCCTTAAACCAGGCCATGCAGACCTTTGAAATCAAGGGGCATGGCGGAACGGATTTTCGACCCGTATTTGATTATGTAGAAACTTTAAAGGGGCAGGGAAAGCTTGTCAACTTAAAAGGTCTTTTGTATTTTACCGACGGATATGGTATCTACCCCAAAAAGCGAACTTCTTATAAGACTGCTTTTGTATTTTCAGGAGAAGATTTTTACGACGAGAAGGTTCCGCCATGGGCGATGAAAATCGTACTTGATACCTTATATGCGGAACCAAAGAGCGATAGGGAGGAAGAACATGAATATTAAACAAGCCAAACAAGAAATTGCAAACAGTTTAGATGCCTACTTGTCAAAGAATGAAGCAGGCGATTATAAAATACCGCGTATCCATCAACGTCCCATTCTCTTAATGGGGCCTCCTGGAATTGGAAAGACCGCCATTGTAGAGCAGGTGGCAAGAGAAAAGGACTTTGCCTTTGTCTCTTATACCATGACACACCATACCAGACAAAGCGCCGTGGGACTTCCATTTATTTCCAAAAAAGAGTTTGGCGGAGAGAGCTATTCCGTTACAGAATATACTATGAGTGAAATAATTGCTTCTATTTATGATAAAATTGAAAAAGAAGGAAAAAAAGAGGGAATCTTATTCATTGACGAAATCAACTGTGTGTCGGAGACCCTGGCACCCATTATGCTTCAGTTTTTACAAGCAAAAGCCTTTGGAAATCATAAAGTTCCCGATGGTTTTATCATAGTAGCGGCGGGAAATCCTCCCGAGTATAATAAATCGGTGCGGGAATTTGACGTCGTGACCAGAGACCGTGTACGTGAACTCTATATCGAAGAGGATTTTTCGGTATGGAAGGACTATGCGTATCAAAGAGAGGTGCACAGCTCTATCACCTCCTATTTGGAAATCAAAAAAAATGATTTCTATGCGATTGCTTCAAGCGTGGATGGAACCTACTATGCGACAGCAAGAGGCTGGGAGGATTTATCGCAAATTATTAAGGTTTATCAGGAGATGGAGCTTCCGATAACCGAAGAATTGATTCGCGAATATATCAATTATCCAGAGATTGCAAGACGCTTTGCTAATTACTATCAGTTGTATGAAAAGTATGGAGAAGAATATCATATTGAGCAGATTTTAGATGGAGCGTATGATGAGGCGACCTTGACGCGGGCGATAGAGGCTTCCTTTGATGAGAGAATCAGCGTGATTTCTCTTATATTGGAACGCTTATTTGATCGATTTATTGAGGTGCATACAATAGATACTGCCGTTACCAGACAATTTGCAGCATTAAAAAAAGAGCAGGCGGCATGTCAGTCCGAGCAGGAGCAGGCAGCCTTTGAAGAAAAACGGCTTGCGTTTTCAGAAGAAGCAAAGAAAAGAGAAAAAGCAATTGATACAGCACAAGCACAGTTAAAGGCGGGGTTTGCTTTTGTAAAAAAGGCCTTTGGTACCCAGCAGGAAATGGTGGTCTTTTTATCAGAGCTTACCAGAAACTATTACAGTATGCAGTTTATCAGTGAAAATGGCAGCGAAGAGTATGAAGAACTCAGTGAACTTTTGTTATTTCATGAAGAAAGAGACCGACTGCTCGAAGAAATCAAGCAATTAGACTAGACAAACGATCGTTTTTCGTAGATAATTGTGGGTAACGATACTAAAAGAAAAGAGGACGAAACGATGAAGCTGTGGGGCGGTCGCTTTACAAAGGAAACCAATCAACTGGTACACAATTTTAATGCATCCATATCCTTTGATCAACGATTTTTTATGCAGGATATAGAAGGTAGTGTGGCACATGTAAAAATGCTTTGCAAACAGGGCATACTAACGGAAGAAGAGAAAGAGACGATACTTGCAGGTCTGCTTGGTATCTTAGAAGACATCAAAACAGGCGCACTTTTAATAGATGGAACGCATGAGGACATTCATAGCTTTGTGGAGGCACACTTAATCGAGCGTATTGGTGATCCAGGAAAGAAGCTGCATACGGGACGGAGCAGAAACGATCAGGTGGCACTGGATATGAAGCTGTATACCAGAAATGAAGTGGTTCAAATGAAGGGCTTATTAAAGGAACTGCTTTTGGTACTGCTTCGTATCATGGAGGAAAACACGGATACCTATATGCCAGGCTTTACCCATTTACAAAAAGCGCAGCCGATTACGCTGGCACATCATATGGGGGCTTATTTTGAAATGTTCAAACGAGACATTTCAAGATTAGAGGATATTTATGATCGGATGAATCTCTCTCCGATTGGTTCGGGTGCCCTTGCAGGGACAACCTATCCACTGGATCGTGCCTATACGGCCGAGCTGTTAGGGTTTGCAGGGCCTACCCTTAATAGCATGGATTCGGTATCGGACCGTGATTATTTAATTGAATTTCTAAGTGCTATGGCAACAATCATGATGCACTTAAGTCGTTTTTCCGAAGAAATTATCATATGGAATTCCAATGAATATCGGTTTGTTGAAATTGACGATGCCTATAGTACAGGCTCTAGTATTATGCCGCAAAAGAAAAATCCAGACATTGCAGAGCTGGTACGAGGAAAGACGGGAAGAGTGTATGGTGCACTCATGTCTTTATTAACCACCATGAAGGGAATTCCACTGGCTTATAATAAGGATATGCAAGAGGACAAGGAATTGGCTTTTGATGCAATGGATACGACAAAGGGCTGCATTGCACTCTTTACAGGAATGCTAGATACCATGCGCTTTCAAAAAGACAATATGGAAAAGAGTGCAAAGGGTGGTTTTACCAATGCAACTGACGCCGCAGATTATCTGGTAAACAACGGCGTTCCGTTCCGCGATGCGCATGGCATCATCGGACAGCTCGTGCTTTGTTGTATTGAAAAGAATTGTTCTCTTGAGGAGTTATCGCTTGCAGAGTATCAGGCGATATCCCCTGTATTTAAGGAAGATATTTACGAAGCGATCAGCTTGGAGACCTGTGTGGAGAAGCGAAATACCATCGGTGCTCCTGGTAAGCAGGCGATGCAGGCTGTTATCGAAACCTATAAAAAAGAAATGGAGCAGCTATGAATCAATTATTTGAAGAATTAGAAGAAAAATACTTAAAAAAGGGACAGGCGGTCTTTGCTGCTCTGACCTTGTTTGAGTGGGATCAGACCACTGAAGCACCAGAAGCCGCGGACGAAAATACAGCAAAGTATGTGGGTAGCTTATCGGATCTATATTTTAGCCTTTATATCAACGATGAAGTGCGGGGGTATATGGAAAAGCTAAATCAGCAGACCGATCAAATAGGAGAGCGTGAACGGGCAATCCTAAGGGAGCTTGGCAGACTTTATGAAAAGCTAGAGACGATTCCAAAGGATGAATACAGTGCGTATTCAGAGCTTACGGCAACCTCCGTTAATATTTGGGCAAAAGCAAAGGAAAATGCCGATTTTTCTGCATTTATGCCTACCCTTGAGAAAATTGTAGCTTATAAAAAGCGTTTTGCCAGATACCGTGATCCCGAACAAAAGAAGCTTGCTTATGATGTGTTGCTATCCGATTATGAGTCAGGCTTTGATCATGTGGCATTGGATGCGTTCTTTTCATTAATTAAGAAAGAGCTTCCGCCGATGATCAAGACAATTACCGAAAAAACAAAGGATATGGTCGATCCGCTTGCAGGTAAGACCTTTGATGTGGAAAAGCAGAAAGAATTTTCGCATTTTTTAGCGGAATATATCGGCTTTGATTTTACAAGTGGCGTGATGAAGGAAAGCGCGCATCCATTTACGACAAATTTTCATAATAAGGATGTCCGGATTACCAATCATTATTATGAGGATAATTTGATTAGTGCCATTTTCTCTATTATTCATGAGGGAGGGCATGGTATTTATGAAATGCAGATAGCAGATGAGCTCACACAGTCTTTAGTTGGAGAAGGCTCTTCGATGGGACTGCATGAGTCACAGTCCCGCTTTTATGAAAATGTCATTGGAAGAAGCAAGGAGTTTTGGGAGCCAATATATCCAAAGCTTTTGGAGACCTTCAAAGAACAGCTATCGGATGTATCCTTAGATGATTTTATCAAAGTGATCAACCGTCCAAAATGCAGCCTGATTCGTACGGAAGCAGATGAACTTACGTATTCTCTTCATGTGTTGATTCGGTATGAAGTGGAATCTTTGCTATTTGAAGATAAAATAAGCGTAGCCGATATCCCTTCTGTTTGGAACAAAAAGTATCAGGAGTATTTGTTCGTGACACCAGAAAATGATAAGGTTGGGGCACTTCAGGATGTACACTGGGCATGCGGCGATTTTGGCTATTTCCCATCCTATGCACTTGGAAGTGCAGTAGCAGCACAGATTTATTTTTATATGAAGGAGCATACGACATTGTTCGATCATATTAAAGACGGAGAGTTACAGCCAATCAAAGCCTATTTGGGAGAATGGATTCACCGCTTTGGAAAAACGAAAAATACCAATGAGATTCTTCTTAATATGACGGGAGAAGCCTTTGAACCAAAATACTATATTCAGTATTTGAAGGAAAAATATACAAAGATTTATGGAATCGACTTTGAATAAGCAAAGAGGTGTGTTGCCATCTACTGGAACACACCTCTTTTAATCAAAGTCTAAATCAAGATAGGCAGGGCGCTTTTTGGGCGCTTCATCTACCTTTTGTACGGTTAGTTCTTCCTCAGAAGTTTCCTCATTCTGAGAACTATTTGGAGCAGCCACACCGAGCTGATCTTTTCTTTTTTGCTCTCGCTCCATATACTGTCGAATTTTGATGACGGCTATCTGATCCATATCATGCAATGGAAGAGTCTCCAAAAGCTGATATTGGAAGTATTTTATGACATTTCCAGTAACAAGTGTTATGGTGTCTTCCGTACATAGATTGATGTCACGGTAATAGGGAAGCTTGTTATACATAGAAAAATCATCGTGTGAGGCAGCATCAAAGGGACGTAGTTTTCGTTTGTTATCACCTGTCGTATCGATCATCATCACCTGTTTCTGGTTTTTTATTTATTATACCTCTTTTTTTGCAAGTCCACAACTAGAATTGGGCTAATGGAAAATAAAATGACATAGAGCCAATCCCGATTTCTAAGGGGCACAACGTGAAACAAAACACGGAGTGGTGCAAACAAAACGACGCTAACTTGTAACAAAACGCAGAGGATAAAGGACATTAAAAACAGCGGATTGGAGAAAAAACGAATTTGCGATAGCGATCGGTTACTTCTCATATTAAAGGCGTGAAAGAGCTGGGAAAGGCTTAAAACTAAAAAGCACATGGTACGCCCAAGCTCTAAACTGGCATGTGGTAAATAGCGGTATCCCAGAAAAAAAGCCGACAATGATAGAAGCCCAATGAAAATGCCTTCAAGTACGATCCGTGTACCGAGACCATTTGCAAACATGGATTCTTTTTTCTTCGTGGGAGGTCGTTTCATAATGTCGGCATCGGGTGGTTCTAGTCCCAGAGAAATAGCAGGGAGAGAATCGGTAATTAAATTGATCCACAATAGGTGAATGGCCATTAGTGGTGTGGGAAATCGAAGCAATATGGCAAGAAAAATGGTAATAAGCTCGCCTATATTGCTAGAGAGCAGAAAGTGAACGGATTTCTTTATATTATCATAGATTCCCCGTCCTTCTTTGATTGCCGCGACAATGGTCGCAAAATTATCATCGGTTAAGATCATATCCGAGGCATTCTTTGCAACATCCGTGCCAGATCGTCCCATTGCGCATCCAATATCGGAGGCCCGAAGCGCAGGTGCATCATTTACCCCATCTCCAGTCATGGCGACGATATGCCCAAGGCTTTGTAAGGCTTTTACAAGTGTGAGCTTGTGTTTTGGAGAAACTCTGGCATAGACGCGGTAGTTAAGAACTTGCTTTTTTAAATCTTCTTCATCAAGGGTATCAAGCATTGCTCCTGTAATTGCCTGAGAAGCATCCGTTAAAATGCCTAGCTCCTTTCCAATGGAGCAGGCCGTGAGCAGGTGGTCACCCGTTATCATAATAGGAAGGATACCAGCTTCCTTGCAGCTTTTGATTGCATCAAAGGCTTCCTTTCTTGGAGGATCTTGCATACCGAGCATTCCGACAAAGGTAAGCCTGTGTTCTGACATTTCCATTGGGTCATTTAAGTGTTTTATGGTAATTGCAAGGACACGAAGACCATGCTCTGTAAGTAATTTATGATAGCCCAAAAGGCGCGCTTTATCCGAAGGAGAAAGGGGAGTGGTTCTTCCTTCACAAAAAATCGTCTGGCACATCGGAAGCAGTACATCAAATGCGCCTTTTGTAACCTGTATATATTCATTATGCTGTCGGTAAACGCAGGTCATGCATTTTCGAACGGAATCAAAGGGGATTTCGTTGACTCGCTTACAGGTAAGCTCCAGGTTCTCTTTTCTTAAGCCTAACTCATGTGCCGCTTGAAGAATCGCATTTTCGGTGGAATCCCCGACATAGATTGTTTCATTATCCTTTCTTTGCAAAAAGCTATCGCAGCAAAGTACGGCGTATGTAAGCAAGCAGGAGGAATAGGCACTGTAGGGATCTTCCTTTCCTTTTGCGGAATAAAGCTCCGTTACGGTCATTTTGTTTTGTGTAAGAGTTCCAGTTTTGTCCGAACAGATAATGGTAGCACTGCCAAGGGTCTCCACAGAGGATAGCTTTCGTACAATGGTATTTTTTTTTGCCATTCGTTGTACACCAAGGGAGAGCATTATGGTAACAACGATCGGCAGACCTTCTGGTATTGACGCTACGGCAAGACTTACACTGGTCATAAACATATCCAGTAGTGGACGCTTTTGTAAGGAGCCAAGAAAGAAAATGAGGCCGCAAATGAATAGAGCTAGTATTCCTAATTTTTTTCCTAGGAGGTTTAAGCGACATTGAAGAGGTGTCATCGTTTCTGGCTCTTGTAAAATAAGCCCTGCGATGGCACCTACTTCTGTGTGCATTCCTGTTTTTATAACAATACCTTTGCCATGTCCGTAGCTTACAATGGTGGAGGAGAAGCAGATATTTTCCTGCTCAGCTAACGGTGTATGTGGGGGGAGAATTTGACCTGCATTTTTTAAGATGGAACGAGATTCGCCAGTAAGAGCAGATTCGTCAATGGTTAATTGATAGGCTTCTAATAGACGAAGATCCGCAGGGATGAAATCACCAGCTTCAATTAAGACAATATCTCCAGGCACGACTTCTTTTGAGGATAGGATGGAGATACTTTGATCTCTTATGACCTTAGCCGTTGGAGGGGTCATTTTTTTAAGCGCTTCTAACGCATTTTCTGCCTTTATTTCTTGCAGACATCCAAGCATAGCATTTAGAAATACAATGGATAAAATAATAAGGGGATCTGCATAATCTTTTGTTTTTTCCAGTACCGATATCGTTGCAGAAAGGATAGCTGCGAGGATTAGGATTATGGTCATAAAGTCAAAAAATTGTTTGATAAAGCGTAGAAACAAAGGCGTTGCTTTCTTTGCCTTAAGTTCATTGTATCCATAGGTCTGCAGGCGTTTGTTTGCCTCCTTGCTTGTAAGACCGATTGTCTCATTACTTGTTAATTGCTTGATTACGTCCTTTTTGTGCAAGGTATAATAATCTGGGTGCGTCATGGGGTGAGAGCCTCCTTATGCTTTCCTACAATCTATGCACCATTTCACAGGAAAATGAATATTGTAAAAATAAAAGGTTCTATCATGTTTTTTCGTATCCTTTTAATGGCAATCTCACTTAGTATGGATGCGCTTGCGGTTGGAATATCGTATGCGATGAAAAATATCCGCCTTTCCTTTTTTTGGGCGGCCTTTATTGGATTTATCAATGCAGTCGTTCTGGCGTTTGCTATGGTAGCTGGAAACGAGCTTATGGGTATATTTCCAGAAAATATAGCAGAATGGGCAGGAAGTATCATTTTGTTTTTAGCTGGCCTTCTTTTTATAAAAACTGCCTTATCGAAAGAAACACAAGCGATTTGCGATTTGGACGATTCAAAGGATATAAAAGGAGTAGAAGCAGGGTTACTAGCAATTGCACTTTCCGTGGATTCGTTAAGTGTTGGAATTGCGGCTGCTTCCTTTCGTATCTCCTATCTTTTACTACCTTTCTGTGTTGGCGTTATGCAAATGATTTTCCTTTTAGCAGGAGGTGTCTTTGTAAAGTACCGATGGATTCGATTGGATTATAATGCAAAAAGAAGCGG
>JASKJZ010000054.1 GCA_030154385.1 Clostridiales bacterium | reverse complement strand
AAATTCATATTGACAAACTAACAGAATTCGTTTATAATAATTAAACGAATACTGTAAGATTTTGTGTTGTATATGTATGGGAAAGGGGGATTTTATGCCGCGGAAGGGATTATCAAAGGAATATCTAGTAGAAGCGGCGATGCAATACATCGCGGCACATGGTTATCATGCGTTCTCTATGCACAATTTGGCAAAAGAAATTGGAGTAAAAACTTCTTCTTTATACAATCACACGGAAGGCGTGACGTCTCTTCTTGCTTCGGTGGGCGAAAAAGTAATTGAAGAGCTTAATGGAAATTTGCAAGAGGCGGCACAGGGGAAAAGTGGGAAAGAGGCATTATTAGCAGTTGCAATGGCTTACCGGGAGTATGCCAAAAAGCAGCCAGAGCTTTATCAGATGACGTTATTGATTCCAGAAATCAACAACGATGAGTTAACGGCAAAGAGTAAGATTTTAGTTGCGGGATTATATCATTTGTTGGATGACTATCGGCTAAGCAAGGAAGAACAGACGCATTTTGCGCGTATTTTTCGTAGTTCGATGCATGGTTTCGTATCGCTAGAACAGGCAGGATATTTTCAGTGCAACTATCCAGCGAAGAAAAGCTATATCACGATGGTAGAAGAGTTGTTTTTGGGACTAGAACGAAAGGGCAATTAGGAGGAATAAACAATGGGTGATGAAAAGCAGCAAGAGAAATTTAAAAAAATGACAACAGAACCAGTGGAGCGGTTAATTTGCGGTATGGCGTTGCCATCGATTATCGGTATGCTGGTAAGTGCCTTTTATAATATGGTCGATACCTTTTTTGTTGGACGCATCAGCACGCAGGCGACGGCGGCAATTGGTATCATTTTCTCGTATATGGCATTGATACAAGCGGTTTCCTTTTTCTTTGGGCATGGCTCCGGCAATTTTATTTCAAGAGCACTTGGAAGAAAGGATTTATCGGAAGCGAAAAAAATGGCAGCAACGGGTTTTTTCTCTGCCATTTTATTTGGACTTATATTGATTATTCCATGCTTTTTTTGGATGGACTCTATATTATCCATCCTTGGGGCAACGAAAACGATTTTACCAGAGGCCAGAAATTATTTTCAATTTATATTAATTGCAACGCCATTTATGATGGGTTCCTTGGTTTTGAATAACCAAATGCGATTTCAGGGGAATGCAAGACTTGGAATGATAGGAATTTCATCCGGTGCTATCCTAAATGTGATATTAGATCCTGTTTTGATTTTTGGACTTAATCTAGGTATTAGTGGTGCTGCACTTGCTACTGCGATATCACAGGCGGTTGGATTTACCGTGCTCCTCTTTATGAGTCGTCGTTCCGATGGCGTAAAAATAAAGTGGTCATCGTTTACCCCTACGCTTCATTCTTATTCAGAAATTGCGGCAGGGGGGCTTCCCTCTTTGCTACGGCAAGGGCTTGGGAGCATTGCAGCTATTTACCTAAATCAACGGGCAGGATTTTATGGAGATAGCGCGATTGCTGCTTTTTCTGTAGTAAATCGGGTTACGATGATTGCAGCATCTGCTTTGATTGGATTTGGACAAGGATTTCAACCGGTTTGTGGCTTCAATTATGGAGCAGCGTTATATGACCGTGTGAAAAAAGCTTTCTGGTTCTCCGTGTGGGTATCAACAGGTGTACTTGCCGTGATATCCGTTTTGGGATTTTTCTATGCAGAATCGATTGTACGGGTATTTCGACCGGATGATCTGGAGGTTATGAAAATTGGTGCAAAAGCACTTACCTATCAAAGCTATGTATTTGTACTTCAAGGTTTTGTTATTATTGTCAATATGTTTTTACAAACGACGAGAAAGACCTTACGTGCTTCTATTACCGCGATGTCAAGGCAAGGAATCATTTTTATTCCCGTTTTATTTATCTTATCGGGAGCCTTTGGTTTGAATGGTATTTGTATGACACAGCCAGTGTCAGATGTTTTGACGTTTTTATTGTCCATACCACTTGGTTTATCTGGACTATCCGAAATGCAGCGAGAAAAAAGTATTGACAACGAGATGGTTCGGGAGTAGAATTAAATTAATTCGAAAGAAGAAGTATTTAGGAGGTAACAAATATGCAGATCAATCAACTAGAGGAATCTATCTTTTCCTATATTGACCGCGTAAAGGAGCTTTTATCTCCTGATATTTGGAAAAATGTGCTGTTGGATTGTACGAAAAATGAATTGTTTGTATTATGGTTTTTATTTCGTAAAGGGGAGTCCAATATGACGCAGGTTGCAGAGGAAATCAACGTCCCCTTAAACACGGCGACGGGTATTATAAGCCGAATGGAGAAAAAGGGTCTTGTGGAGCGAGAGAGAAGTTTAGAGGATAAACGGATTGTTACCATACGTTTAGCAGAATATGGGAGGTCGCAATTACAAAAAATTATTGCTGAGGTGACCCATTATGGAACGCTTTTGTTTGCCTCTTTTGATTCCGCTCAAATTGAATTGTTAATGTCAACCATGGAAAAGCTGATGGAGATTTTGTTAGCCGAAGGAAAAAAAGAGGAAAAACAAACGAAGATTCGAAAAATTGAAATTGAGTAAACGGGCTGTTAATCGCCCTTTTTCTCGAATTAATACTTCGAGACGCGAAATATTCACAAATCGAACTAATAAGGAAAGGATGGTAAAAAAATGAATCGAATTCTTATTTTTACAGGTAAGGGCGGAGTTGGTAAGACAAGCATCGCCTGTGCTCATGCGGTAAAAAGTGCAAAGGAGGGAGTAAAGACTCTACTGGTCAGCACGGATATGGCGCATAATTTAGGAGATGTTTTTGAACAGACGCTTGGAAAGGAGATTACCCCGATTAACGAGGCGCTGGACGTATATGAGATAGATCCGACGCATATCCGAAAGGAAGAGTTTGGGGATGTTACAAGGTGCTTTGAATCCATGCTTTCTATGGGGATACAAAAAAACGAAGACAGTGTTGATCTGGAAATGCTTCCTGGCATGGAGGAGTTGTTTGCACTTTTAATGATACAAAAGATCTATCAGGAAAGAAAATATACCAGAATTATCGTAGACTGTGCGCCAACCGGCGAGACATTAGCACTGTTAAAGTTTCCAGAACTTCTATCCTGGTATATGGAAAAGCTGTTTCCACTTGGAAAAGTAGCCATGCGAGTTCTTTCGCCTCTTTCCAAGCAATTGTTCCAGGTAGAGCTTCCCAATAAGCAGGCTATGAATGATATTGAACGTTTGTATTGCCAACTATTTGAACTGCAGGAACTTTTAAAAAATCGGGAGGTTACAAGTGTAAAGCTGGTTGCGATACCTGAAAAGATGGTGGTCGAAGAAACCAAGCGCAACTATATGTACATGAATCTTTATAATTTTAATGTAGATGCACTTTATGTAAACCGAATCCTTCCGCAGGAAGTAGAAAATCCATTTTTTAAAGAATGGAAATCAATCCAAAAGAAGCATCAAAAAGAACTGGAGGCTACCTTCTATGAGATACCAATTTACAAGGTGAACTGGTACGAAAAGGAGGTTAAAGGGATGGAAGCGGTCGAGCGAATTTGCAGGGATGCACTCTTGGAGGATGACCTCTTTGAATCGAAGGCAGTTACAAAAAGAGAATGCTTTGAGAAAGTATCTGAAGGCTATTTACTGCGTGTTCACTTACCAAATGCCAATAAGGAGGAACTGGATTTGTACCAATCGACGTCTGATTTGGTGATCAAGCTTCATAACTTTAAACGAAACATCCCACTTCCGAATACTCTGCGAAGCTTTGTTATACAATCGGCTAAATTTGAGGGAGAATGGTTGAAACTCCTGTTTGTGAAAGGAGAGCAAAAGAATGAATCTTGAGCAATTTAAGAGGCTAAGAAAAGCCCATCAATATCAAAAAAAAGCGTTCTATGCCTTATTGCCCCCTGCTATGAGTGATCATATGGCAGTGATTGAAAATGAGATATGGGCAATGCTCATGGAAGCAATACCAAAAGACGCGGAGGCAGAGGAAACAAAAGGTCAGAAGGAACAAAGCGTAAAAAGAGTAACCATTGAATAGGAGGGAAGCGGTATGCGAATTATACTTTATACAGGAAAAGGCGGTGTAGGTAAAACGACCATTGCGGCTGCGACTGCATGTAAGATAGCAAAGGAAGGAAAACGCGTGCTGGTAATGAGTACCGACGCAGCACATAGTCTGGGGGATTCCTTTGGCGTCACCTTGGGAAAAGAAGCAACAAGGGTGAAAGAAAATTTGTATGCGATGGAACTGGATACGGTTTATGAAAGTGAAAAGGCTTGGGGAAACTTAAAAGCTTATATGAAGGAAACCCTTACATCAAATGCAAAGGATGGAATTGAAGTGGAGGAGTTATTGGTATTTCCTGGACTCGAAGAGCTCTTTTCGATGTTTAGCGTACAATCCATCTATGAAAGTGGTGCGTTCGATGTGCTGGTGGTAGACTGTGCTCCAACGGGAGAAACCCTTTCTTTCTTAAAATATCCGGAACGACTCTCAACCCTTATGGAAAAAGCACTTCCAATCAAGCGAAAGGGGGCAAAGCTGGCAGGACCTGCAGTCGAAAAACTCATGAAAATACCAATGCCAAAGGATAACGTGTTTGATGATTTGGAATACTTAATGGATCGAATGCAGCGTTTAAAACGGCTTCTGAACGATAAGGAGGTCGTAAGTCTTCGGATAGTGACAACACCTGAAAAAATCGTAATTGCGGAATCAAAACGCAATTACACCTGTCTTTCCTTGTATGATTATAATGTAGATGCCATTATTGTAAATCGTGTGTATCCAAAAGAAGCCATGGAGGGATATTTTCATGAGTGGGCATTTCAGCAAGAGGAAAGCCTTAGACAAATTAAGGAGAGCTTTTATTCAATTCCTGTATTTACCTTAGCATTACAAAATAAAGAAGTATGTGAGCTTTCTTTTCTTGAAAATATTGGAGAAATGCTTTATGAGGAGAGGGATCCTTATCAAGTCTTTTGTAAGGAAGAAATCTTCTTGCTTCGCCGTGTGAATGAGGGATTGTGTCTAAGTATTTATTTCCCTCTGGCTAATAAGGAAGAATTGTCCCTAAGCCAGGAGGGAGAGGAAATTGTGCTTGGTGTACGTAATGAGTATCGACGCATCCTCCTTCCTAAAGAGGTAGTGGGATTATCCATTATCCGTGCAAAGCAAGAAGAAGGGAGGTTAAATTTGTATTTTGCCTCCTAAAAAGGCTTATTCGGTAAAGAAGGCAACCAAAAGTTGATTCAAAGCAGTTTGGTCATTCACGCCCATAAGCTCCCTGGCAGAATGCATCGCCAGAAGTGGAACCCCAAGATCTACCGTTTTCATAGGAAGCCAGGAGGAGGAAAGAGAGCCTAGGGTATGCCCGCCTGCAATATTGGAACGATTGACATACTTTTGATAGGAGATTTCGTGTTTTTTGCATAGTTGTTCAATGGCACCGATGGCTTCTGAATCGGTCGCGTAACGCTGATTACTGTTCATTTTGAGGCAGATTCCTTGGTTTAGCTGTGTTACATTGGTCGGATCACTTTTTTCAACATGGTTTGGATGAAGGCCATGGGCTACGTCCACACTAATCATGTGACTTTTTAAAATCGCGTTGGTCAGACCATGCAAGGAGCCAAAAAGACTTTCGTAAATTTTTTCGAGAATCAGTTGACTTATCATAGAATCGGCACCCTGCTTGGTCTGGCTGCCGATTTCTTCGTTGTCAAACAAAGCAATCATGGAAATCGAATTTTCTTTTCGTCCATGAATCAATCCAGTCGTCAGGGCATAGACGGAGGTAAGATTGTCAAGTCGAGGGCAGGAAATGAATTCATTTTTTAGTCCAAGAAGACAACCTTCCTCGGTGTTGTAAACATATAAATCAAAATCAAGGATGTCTTCTTTGGTTATCTTGTTATCAATTTTTTCTAATTCCTTTTCTAAAAAATCGAAGAAATATTGTTCTTTATTGAATTCCTCGGTTAACATACCAAGCAGCGGAATCATATCACTTTGATTATTCAGTTCAACACCCTTGTTTAACTCTGGATTCATATGAATCGCAATATTTGGAATCGTTAGGAGCGGGCGTTTACAATCAATCAAAACGGTACGAGGGTGAAAGACCTCGTCACTTTTTAAAACAACCTTTCCAGCAATCGACAGTGGGCGATCAAGCCAGGTATTTTTAATCGGTCCCCCATATACCTCAACATTAACCCGCAGATAATTATGCTGTGGGTATTCTGCTATTGGCTTGATATGCAGACAAGGATGATCGGTGTGTGCAGAGGCAATCCGAAAATAGGGTGTTTCCAGCTTTGTGCCAATGGAAAAGGCAAATAGCGTTGTCCCATATACCTTGGTGTAATTGGAGGTTCCCTGTTCTAAATTCCAGTCATCCTCTAGTACAAGGGATGTAAAGCCTGCTTCTTTTAGTAAAGCCTCACTTTCTTGTACAACATGGTAGGGGGAGGTAGCGTTTCTTATAAAGGCAAGTAACTTGTTTTCTTCATTCATAATTATTCCTCTTTTCTTCATCATTATTTCTAGTTTCCATGGTAATCGAAACGATAAAAAATTTCAATACAATAAAAATAAAAGGGATTGACAGAAATGTTATGTCGTGATACGATATATACATCAACGATATATCGTATCACGACATAACGGGATACGATATATTTTATCAAGAACCGAAAGGAGCCATATGAAGCAGGAACCATTAACAGAGAGCTACTATTATATCCTGCTCTGTCTTTTTCACGAACCAAGTCATGGCTACGGAATTATGCAAAAAGTACTTGCACTTTCAAACGAACGAGTCAAGATTGGATCTGGTACGATGTATGGTGCGATTAGCAATATGATCAAAAAAAAATGGATCATAGAGACGACCAGCACTGACCCACAAGATGACAGAAAAAGATTGTATGAGATGACAGAGCTAGGGAAATTGGTATTACTGGAAGAAATCAAGAGACTACGAGAATTAGTTGAGAATGCAGATATGATGATAAACCAAAAGCTGGGATAACAATCAATTAATAGAAGGGAGTATGGAACATGGAAGCAATTAGAAAAAGCTCACATAAGCTATATTTCGCATGGAATTATGATAAAGAAGAAGCCATGTTGAATGAAAAATCAAAAAATGGATGGAACTTAATTAAAGGAGGCTGCTTTCATAGCGTTTTTGAAAAGGATACGACAAAACGTTATGTATATCGCATTGATTTTAATATGAATTTGCTGCGAGACGAAGAGGAAAAATTTCGCTATACCGATATGAACTATGAGCTTGGCTGGGAGCTTATCAATATTACCTTCAATGGATGGATTTTTCTTCGTAAGGAATATATAGCAGGGGAAACGTCTGAAATTTATGATATATATACAGATCGCGATTCTTTCAACGGTATGATGGATCGATGGATTCATTTTAGCTATGCAATACAAATTTTTTTAATAATTAGTTTTTGTTTTTTTACGTATTTATTTTTTTCAAGCCAAGAATCGATGTACCTTCTAAACTTGGCTGAGTTTATATTACTCTTTGCATTTATACACTATGGTATGAAAAAGATGAAGCAAAAGAGAAGATAGTAAGGATAATTGTTTGATAGAGGAAAAGGATGGAAATAGGGATGAAGAAAATAGGACATATTGGGTTAGGATTATTACTCGTACTAGGAGCAATGTTGCTTCGTGAAGTAGTGGCAGGACTGGAACTGGTTGGTATTGCAGCATATAAGGTGATGAGCGGTCAGATCACAAAGGATGATATATCCTTTTATATTCAGTCGTTTGCAGGAAATCAAGAGGGGATTCTTTTGGTGTCAGCAGTTGCAACATTGGTCTGGATTATTGTATTTGGCTTGATTTATTATAATCATCAAAAACAAAAGGAGACGAGGGTCTTTCGTCAAAAAATGCCCTCTGCGCGTTTGTTACTTTTGGCCATGATGGGATTTGGTCTTCAATTTTTAATTAACAGTATTTTGGGAAGTATCCTTAAAATTGCACCGGATCTGCTTTCTGGCTATCAAAAGGTGATTGAAACACTTGGTATGGGATCGTCGCCACTTTCTCTTTTGTATATCGTGCTGATTGCACCCATCGGAGAAGAACTTGTGTTTCGGGGAATCGTACTCGATTATCTAAAAAAGAATACCTCCTTTCTTGCTGCAAATGTGTTTCAGGCACTCTTTTTTGGACTTTATCATATGAATGTCGTGCAAGGAATCTATGCCTTCATCCTAGGAATGATGCTTGGATATGTGGCGAATAAATATGGCTCAATACGAGAGTCGATTCTTCTGCATATGGCGGTTAACTTAAGTGGCTGTCTGGTTGGATTTATATTACCAGAAGCATTGTTTGATGTGTGGTGGGGGCTTTTGCTTCTGTTCTTAGTTTCCCTTGGATTGATTGTATATTCCATAAAAAATGTTACAATGGAAACGATAGCAATCAAAGAATTAAAAATGAGAATGGTGGAAAAATATGTTAGCACTCCGAGTAGTTGATGTGAAGCAGTTTATGGGAAAGCTTTTGCTTTCGAATACGTTTGACCAGTTTTTAATTTGGGAGGCTGAGCTTTTTATGGCAAACGCGGTCAAGATAAGTGGAAAGCGAAATCGTTTCTGGTATGATGATGCGGAATGGGAAGCGTTGGAAGAAAAAGAGTATTTAAAATGGTTGGAGCTAAGACCAATGGTCTATCAGATGATAAAAGGAAACAAGACACCGCTTCGCATGAAGTTGGTTTTATCTTTGGCAAGCAATCAAGTGGAAAAGATTGCACAGCTTGCAAAGAATGCAATTCCTTCAGACCAAATTGGAGGACTCTTGCTCCAAATTCATTTTGAAAAAGAGGAACTCTCCCTAATCACTGGTGTATCCTTAAAAAGTTTTCAGCTTGGGAAGACCCTGGAAGAGACTTGGGATGATAGTATGAAACAGTATTTAAAGCATCATGAAATTGCGTTTGAAGAACGTTAAGATAAACTTATCCGAGAAAGAGACTCCATGCAGCGGTTGTAAATAATGATAAAAAAGTAGAAATCACAACCATCTTAGTCGCAAATTCGGCGTCTGCACCATATTTGGAAGCCAGGATGCTAGTGGTTGCGCCTGCTGGCATTGCAGCAAGCAAAACGCTGACACCAGTAATGAGGGGATCTACAAAAAAGAGAGAGCAAGCTCCATAGGTAAGGAATGGTATGAAAAGCAACCGAAAGAAGCTATAGATCAGGACTTGTTTATCAAAGAGGGAGTTTGCATCGACATCGGCTAAAATGACACCAATCACAAGCATGGACATAGCAGTATTGCAGCTGCTGATGGAAGCAATCGTCTGATTTAAAAAGGCAGGAAGCTGCAACTGTGATATCATAAGAAATAGTCCAATCTCACAGGCAATAATGCAAGGGTGGGTGAGGACTTTTTTTATGATTGCTTTTTTATCCGTTTGCCCCGAAAAGACCGAAAGACCAGATGACCACATCATGATTCGCTGCGGAATGAGGTAGATGGAAGCTAGAGTAAGCCCAATACCACCAAATACTCCTTCTGCAATTGGGTTCCCAAGAAAGCCAGCATTGGAACAGATAATCCCATACTTTAAGCATTTTTGCTTTTCTGGTTCTGTGTTTTTATAGACAATTTCTCCAAATAGTACGCAACCAAACTGTAACAATAGAGAAATTATGAATATGAGAGCAAAGCTTTTTAAGGTAGCAAACGTAAACTGAATTTGAAAGGATTTTATAATGTTAGCAGGAAGTATAAAGGAAAGCACCAAATCCGTTAGATTGGCTCTTCCCTCGTTACCAATGAGGCCGACTTTTTTTAAAACAAGACCCGCAAACATCATAAGAAACATCATAAGCTGTAAGTTGATTAAGTCATTCATTTTATCTAAGTTGCAATCTTTCGTCGATTGCAGTCTCCGTATTTTTTAAGTCATTTCGTATTATAACGGAGTTTTTCATTATGCGCAACAAAAAAGCCGTTTTTTTTCAGACGGCTTTTGTAACATAGTGCGTGTAATGCCAACTAACGATGCTTTACATCATATTCACTTGGCATCACAATGGCAGCTACTATGTATGCAACAATACCAAAGCCACCAGAAAGGCCAAATATAGCAAATAGCAAACGTACAATAGTAGGATCTACGTGAATGTATTCGGCAATGCCACCACAAACACCACTAATCATTCGATTGGTTTCTGAGCGATATAATCTTTTTTCTTCCATTGAAATCTCCTCCTAAATGGTATAACAATTAATGATAGGTATAGT
>JASKJZ010000053.1 GCA_030154385.1 Clostridiales bacterium | reverse complement strand
TTTTTATTCTTAGGACCTACGGGGGTAGGAAAGACTGAATTTTCAAAGGCACTGGCAGAGGCAATGTTTGGCAGTGAAAATTCGATGATACGAGTTGACATGTCCGAGTATATGGAAAAGCATAGTGTTTCCAAGCTCATTGGTTCACCTCCAGGATATGTAGGATATGATGAGGGTGGACAGTTAAGCGAAAAGGTTCGTAGAAATCCATATTCGGTAATCTTATTTGATGAAATTGAAAAGGCGCATCCGGATGTGTTTAATATTCTGCTTCAAGTGTTGGACGATGGACATATTACGGATGCGCAGGGACGTAGGGTAAGCTTTAAGAACACCATTATTATCATGACCTCAAACGCAGGGGCTTCCCGTATTGTGGAACCAAAAAGTCTTGGATTTTCTTCGGCTGTGGACGAAAAGCAGGATTATAAAAAGATGAAGGATAGTGTAATGGAGGAAGTAAAGCATCTGTTTAAGCCAGAGTTCATCAATCGTATTGATGAAATCATTGTATTCCATTCTCTGACACGTGAGCACATCAAAGAAATCGTAGGCATGATGCTAAAGATTATTAGCAAGCGTTGTGAAGCGCAAATGAATATCAGTCTTCGTCCAACGCCAGGATTAATAGACTTTATTGTAGGTGCCGGTTATGACCAAAAGTTTGGAGCGAGGCCACTAAGACGTGCCATCCAGACCAATGTCGAGGATAAGCTGGCGGAAGCGGTGCTAGAAGGAACAATCAAAACAGGAGATATCGTATCTGTTCGTATGAAGGGGAAAGAAGTCGAATTTTCGATAAAACAGTAGAAATCCTCTTGGGATTATTGTATAATAAAACAAAATCAATGTGGATTCGATATTTAGGAGGATATTAAAATGCCAATTATTCAAGGTTTGATCAAGAGAGAAGAAAACAATACACTGAGCTTTGGAAATTATACGCTGGGTAGTAAGACCAAGATCGAGGATTTTGAATTTGAGGGTGATATATATAAAATAAAAACCTTTAAAGAGGTAACAAAGTTAAAAAAGAATGAACTGTTAGTCTATGAGTCAGAACCAGGCACAGTAGTTCATGAATTCTTAAAGTCCGAAGAGTTGGTAAGCTTTCGTGTCGAAGGACCAGAGGATGCGCAAATCACACTGGAACTAGAACCAGAACAGATTTATGAAATTTATATGAATGATGAAAAAGTGGACGAGGGAAAGACAAATCTTGGCGGAAAGTTAATGCTAAGTGTTTCACTTGAACCAGATAAAGAAGTATCCGTTAAAATTCAGAAAAAAGCGTAATGGTATGGCAAAAAATAGCACAGTATTTTTCTGTAAGGATTGTGGATATGAATCCTCCAAGTGGCTGGGACAATGTCCTGGCTGCAAGGCTTGGGATTCTTTTGTAGAGGAACCGACGAAGAAAAAAACGAAGTCGGTTCTTTCTTATAAGACGAGAGAAGAAATTCGTCATCGCCCTGAGCCTTTATCAGGGGTGCAAACAAACGAAGATGAACGAATCAAAACGGGAATATTGGAGTTTGATCGTGTGCTGGGCGGTGGAATCGTAATTGGAGGGCTTGTCCTTGTAGGGGGCGATCCTGGCATTGGAAAATCCACCCTTTTGCTGCAGATGTGTAAGAATCTAACACAGACAGAACACGCAGTTCTCTATATATCAGGAGAGGAATCCTTAAAACAGCTAAAAATGCGAGCGGATCGGATTGGTCAGTTTTCAGGAGAGCTTATGGTGCAAAGCGAGACGGATTTGGATATGGTAGAGGCTACAATAGAAGAGCTACGACCACAGGTCGTGATTATTGATTCGATTCAGACGATGTATCGGGAAGATATCTCTTCCGCACCTGGAAGTGTTAGCCAGGTACGGGAAACCACAAGCGTTTTGATGCGTATGGCTAAGAGCCTGTCCATTTCGATTTTTATCGTTGGACATGTGACGAAGGAAGGTATGGTTGCAGGACCCAGAGTCCTTGAACATATGGTCGATACCGTTCTATATTTTGAAGGTGATGGCACGGCATCCTATCGTATTCTTCGTGCAGTCAAGAACCGCTTTGGTTCGACCAATGAAATTGGAGTGTTTGAAATGAAGGGCAGCGGATTGGTTGAGGTTCAAAATCCTTCCGAATATATGCTGAGCGGAAAACCTAAGGATGAGCCAGGCTCTATTGTTTCTTGCTCGATTGAAGGCACGAGACCGATTTTAGTCGAAATACAAGCTTTGATTTGCCGCACCAGTTTTAACATGCCGAGGAGGACAACCGCAGGAATTGACTATAATCGTGTAAATCTGTTGATGGCTGTCGTGGAAAAGAGACTAGGTATTTCCTTAGCAGATTGCGACGCTTATGTTAATGTCGCGGGAGGTATCCGGATTAATGAACCGGCGCTTGATTTGGCTTTGATTGCAGCAATTGTTTCGAGTTATAAAAATACATGCTTTCCAGAAGATGCGATTTTGTTTGGAGAGGTCGGATTGACAGGAGAGGTACGAGCCGTCACAATGGTAGAGCAAAGGGTTATTGAGGCTGCCAAAATGGGCTATAAGGTCTGCTTGCTTCCTCTGGCAAATTTAGGGAGCTTGGATCATAAGCGCAGTATGGATATGAAACTAATTGGAATAAAAAACATAAGGGAACTTCTTAATTACATGTAATAGAGAGGGTTAGTATGCAAGAGGAAGAAAAAAGAATGGTAGTGGATAGTTTGGAGCAGGCAATGGAGGAGCTTGATGAGACACAAGGCATGTTAGAAGGTGTTGCTTATGATATCTTAAATTGCTCCGATTCGATAAAAAATGCAACCTCAAAGGTAATGCAGGCACTTGAAGCAGCTGGTTTTTTTGACAATATTGAAAAAGACCAGACAATCGTTTCAATACTGGATTGTCTGGAGGAGCTTAGTACCTTTACAGAAGATATGTCAATGTGTGCTCATTACAATGAGGAGATTTCCTCTAGGCAGCATGAGATTATCGAGCAAATAAAAGAGCAGACTGAGAATCATAAGAGGTTCTCTAATAGCTGATAAGTAGACGGACTGTAAAAGCTAGGCACTCTTTGTTCTTTTTGACCAAAGTTTTTATCCATGAACAACATGCATACTTCTTCATAGGTTTGCCTCGAATATTTTAAGTGAAAGATTCTAGCTACCTTATCAAATAGGATAGGAGCGATGGAATAGCCCCAGGAAGAGGATGCGTTAATTAATTCTGCGCGGTCAAGCGTCGCAGGCGTGATTGTATATTGCTGCTTGGTGATAGTGTTGATAGCGGTTAAGTTGACGAATTGTGTATCAGCATCCACGTAGAATTGTAATTCACAAAGTTCAGAGTCTTCGGTTCTTATATGGAGTTCTTTTAAAATGTCATAGGTTGGTTTTAGTTCCAAAGAATCCAGTGCATCGAGACGGATTTTATTAATATCACTGTCACTGATTAAATGAATTAATTTATCGATGCTATCTTGACTTAAAACTTCCCTTGTGACACCAGCTTCTTTTTCCGAAAGAAAAGAAATAAGGGTATCAATCTCCTTTTGGTTTAATAAGGAAAAACTAGATTCGTTCATAGGTGGTACCTCCAACCAAATTTTTTCTTAATTTTACCATTTTTTAAGACGAAGGTAAACTAAAAGTTTCATTTGATAGTTGATTTTAAGAGGATTATTCCTTATAATTAGAGCCATTACAGAAGCAAACCAAGAAAAGCGGAGGAAAAAAATGCAGCTATTAAAAGATAGAATTCAAAAAGACGGAAAAGTGAAAGATGGAAATGTCCTAAAGGTGGATAGTTTTTTAAATCATCAGATGGATGTTGAACTCTTTGTTGAAATAGGAAAAGAGTTTAAGGAGCGCTATAAGGATTGCTCCATTAACAAAATATTGACCATAGAGGCTTCGGGTATCGGGGTTGCATGCATTGTAGCGCAGTATTTTAATGTTCCAGTTGTTTTTGCGAAAAAAAATCAGACAAAAAACATTGCTGGTGATACCTATACAAGCCAAGTTGAGTCGTTTACACACGGTAAAGTTTATGATATTATCGTATCCAAAGAGTTCTTAGGACCTGAGGATCGGGTATTGATTATTGATGATTTTTTGGCGAATGGAGCTGCACTTCTTGGTCTTACAAAGCTAGTAAAGGATTCAGGGGCAACCTTGATTGGTGCTGGTATCGTAATAGAGAAGGGTTTCCAAGACGGCGGAAAGGTTGTACGTGATTCGGGCGTTCGCGTAGAATCACTTGCAATTGTAGAATCTATGGATGCCCAAACAGGTAAAATTGTTTTTCGCAATGAATAAGATGGTGAAAAGCAAAAAGTTTGATAGAAATGCAGGTGCGTCTTTGGATGCTTCCTGCATTTTTTAGCAATTAGGATAGATGAGTTTGAAGGGGAAAAGTAACAAGGAAAAGGAGATCTATATGAAAATAAAATGGAAAATTGTAATTTCTGCTGTTTTGGTGATTCTTGCTTTGACACTAGGAGTAGTGGGGGTTACGTATTATGGCATTCATTCACTTATGAACGCAGAAAGCGCAGAAGAGTTGCACAATTACTCAAATATGGGATTGGCGTTATTTGAAAAGACGTATTCAGGTGATTGGTCAGTAAAGGAGGATGCTCTTTACAAAGGAGAAACGAAAATTAATGATAATAATGAACTGATTGATGCGTTTACAGGAAACACAAAGGTATTAGCAACGGTCTTCATGGGAGATACCAGAATTGCAACCAATGTTGTGGATGAGAGTGGAAATCGAAAAGTAGGAACACAGGCTTCGGAGGCAGTGATAAAAAAGGTTCTAAAGGAGGGACAATCTTACCTTGGAACAGCAGATATCTTGGGTCGCTCCGCTATGACATACTATATACCGATTAAGGATGCGAATCAAAATATCATTGGTATGTGGTTCGTAGGGGTATACACCAACGTGGTAAATGAACGTATTTTTAGTACGATGAAAAATCTGATTTTACTGGCGCTGCTTATGTTAACGATTGGAATTATCTATTCCTATTTGCTTGGAAATGGAATCGCAAAAGAAATAGATACGGTACAGGGGACATTAAAAAAAATGGAGGAAGGCGTTTTTAATTTTACATTTGAGAAGCGTTTACTGAAACGAAAAGATGAAATTGGGGTCATCGTACATTCTGCTAAAAATATGAAAGAAAAAATTTCGGATACCCTGCATGCAATCCAGACAGAATCTAAAAATGTCACGAAAGCGACCGATTCTTCATTGGAACGTATGGAAAGCACGAGTGCTAATATGGAGGAAGTAGCGGCTACAACGCAGCAGCTTTCTGTGGGTATGATGCATACATCAGCAGCAGCTGAGCAAATGAATGCATCCACCTATGAAATTGAAGGTGAAATTGCTACGATGAAAGATAAAACGGCACAGGGAGAAAAACTTGCCAATGAAATAAAGCACAGGGCAAACATCTTAAAGCAGGATAGTGTTGCATCCAAAAAAATTGCGTCTGATATTTATGAAAAGACAAATGAAAAGCTTTTGGAATCCATTCGAAAAACAGCAGCGATGGAAGAAATTAAGGAATTATCGAATGCTATTTTAGAAATCACGGCACAGACCAATTTATTAGCCTTAAATGCAGCGATAGAAGCAGCCAGAGCGGGAGAAGCTGGAAAGGGATTTGCTATCGTTGCAGACGAAATTCGTATACTGGCAGAGAATTCTAAAAACTCGGTGTCACGAATAAATGATATCACCTATCATGTTTCAGATGCGGTAAATAGTGTAGTTGCTGATTCAAAAAAATTATTGGAATTTGTGGATCATCAGGTGAATCAAGACTATGCTTCCTTTGTACAAACCAGCATTCAATATGAAGAGGATGCAATTAGTGTAGAGGCTGTTGTTGCAGAAATTAATGAGATAACCGAACAGCTCTATGAAACCATGAAGGAGCTGCGGATTGCAATTGACGAAATCACAAGAGCTTCGGTTGAGGGCTCGGATGGAACAGGAGACATCGCATCAAAAATTTCGGATATGTCACTACTATTAGGAGAAGTGCTGGTACGACTTCGCGAAAATGGGGAAAGTACTAAAAAACTGGATGCCATGGTTTCTTTTTTTCAAATATAAAGGGTAGAATAGATGCAATATATAACAATAACAATCGCATACGATGGAACAGCTTATCACGGATGGCAAAAACAGAACAATACGAGGAAGACAATACAGGGTGTATTAGAGGATGTGTTATCGGAGAGCTTTGGGGAAATGGTAACAATTCATGGTTCTGGAAGAACGGATGCCGGCGTGCATGCAAAAGGGCAGGTGGCCAATTTTCGCATACAAAATTTGCATAAAAAAAACAGCCTTGATTTTGATGCTAAAAAGCGAGAAGCCAATTGTCTTCTTCCATCAGATATTAGTATTTTAGATATGCAGACTTGTAAAAAACACTTTCATGCAAGAAAAAGCGCGGAAGGAAAAATATATTCATACACTATCTGGAATTCTTCGATTTCACCTGTTTTTGAGAGAAATTATGTCTATCAAATCGAGGATGAGCTTGATGTGGGAGCAATGAAGGAAGCATCGCAACTATTTTTAGGAACGCATGATTTTACTGGATTTGCGACAGCTAAAACGGGACAAGATAACGGAATAAGAACGATATATGGAATCGAATTTCAGGTTGTGCAAGATAAAATAACGATGGTTTACAAGGGAAGTGGGTTCCTTTATAATATGGTAAGGATTATGAGCGGCACATTGATAGAGATTGGCCTTCATAAGCGTTCGATTGACTCGATTGGTTCGATATATGAGAGCGGGCTTCGAAGGGAGGCTGGTTTTTTGGCTCCGGCAAAGGGGCTTTGCCTGGAAACCGTTTTTTATAAGAAGGAGGATATACAATGAGTGATACGTGTGATTTGGAAGCATTAGGAAAAAGGGCAAGAGCGGCATCTCGAATAATGAACCGATTAACACAGCCTGAAAAGGAACGAGGGTTGCTTGCAGTTGTAGATGCACTTGAAAAAAAGAGGGATTTCATTTTGTCGGAAAATGAGAAGGATGTAAATGCTGCCATTGAAAAGGGAGTCAAAGAGTCCTTAGTGGATCGTCTTCGACTTACTAAGGAGCGCATGGAGGGGATGCGCGAGGGTCTTATGCAGGTAATTGGACTGGAAGATCCGGTAGGAGAAGTCATGCAAATGAAGCAACGCCCCAATGGACTACTAATTGGCCAAAAGAGAGTGCCTCTAGGTGTGGTCGGAATTATCTATGAGTCAAGACCAAATGTTACAGTGGACGCGTTCGGTCTTTGTTTTAAAACGGGAAATGCATCTATTTTAAGAGGGGGAAGTGATGCCCTTCTTTCCAATCAAGCCCTGGTAAGCGTAATCCGGGAAGCATTAAAAGGAGAAGGTCTGCCAGAGGATGCCCTACTGCTTTTAGAGGATACCAGTCGGGAGACGGCAAAAGAATTCATGAGGCTTAATCGCTATGTGGATGTCTTGATTCCAAGAGGAGGAGCAGGACTTATCAAGACGGTGGTCGAAAATAGTACCATTCCCGTAATTGAAACTGGTACTGGAAACTGTCACGTCTATGTAGATGAATTTGCGGATATTGATATGGCGGTACGGATAATTGTGAATGCTAAAACGCAGCGCCTTGGTGTATGCAATGCTTGCGAATCCCTGGTGGTGCATCAAAATATAGCAGATGACGTAATACCACTTCTTGCCCAGGCTTTAACAGAAAAATCGGTTGAAATCCGCGGAGATGAAAGAAGTTGTGCTTTGGATGCAAGGATCAAAAAAGCAAGCGAAGAGGATTATGGGATGGAATATTTGGATGCAATCATTTCTGTAAAGGTGGTTGATTCTCTATCGGATGCTATTGCCCATATCAATACCTATAATACGGGGCATTCCGAAGCAATTATTACGAAGGATTATGCAAATTCTCAGACCTTTTTACAAGAAATTGATGCTGCGGCAGTTTATGTGAATGCCTCCACTCGCTTTACAGATGGCTTTGAGTTTGGATTTGGAGCAGAAATTGGAATCAGTACCCAAAAACTTCATGCAAGAGGTCCTATGGGACTATTGGCATTGACAACAATTAAGTATATTATTTTTGGAAATGGACAAATTCGGGAATAGAAGGGCAGGGATCGAATCGTGAATAAAAAAATTGGATTTATTGGCGGCGGAAATATGGGCGGCGCTATCGTAGGAGGAATTCGAAAGGCTGGCTTGTGTTCTGGCGAGCAAATCATGGTGTCAGATATCAATGAAACAGGCCTTCTTGCGTTACAGGAAAAATATCAGATTCAAACGACGATGGATAATAAAAAGGTGACAACGTTTGCAGACATTCTGTTTTTGGCTGTTAAGCCGCATTTCTATGCAACTGTAATCAAACAGATACGTGAGATTTTACCGGAAAATACGCTTGTTGTAAGTATTGCAGCAGGACAGACCATGGAGCAGATTGAGTCGATGTTTGGGCGTGACATAAAGCTTGTCCGAACGATGCCAAATACACCTGCGCTTGTTATGGAGGGTATGTCAGCACTTTCTCCCAATGCGATGGTAACAGAGGATGAACTTTTGGAGGTGAAGACAATATTTGAAAGCCTTGGACGTTGTCAGGTCGTTCCAGAGAGTCTGATGGAGACCGTGATTGGTGTTAGTGGTTCTTCCCCAGCCTATGTCTATTTGTTCATAGAAGCAATGGCAGATGCTGCGGTAGCGGGCGGTATGCCAAGAGCACAAGCATATGAATTTGCAGCACAATCGGTGCTTGGTGCTGCTAAAATGGTGCTGGATACAAAGCTTCACCCAGGGGAACTAAAGGATATGGTCTGCTCACCTGGTGGAACTACCATTGCAGCAGTTGCTAAGCTTGAAGTGCTTGGTTTTCGAGGAACAGTCATGGAAGGTGTATTTGCCTGCACGAAGAAGGCAAACGAGATGAGCCGCACAAAATAACAAGGCTATGCATAGGAATGAAATACAAGAAATAAAAGAAAGAGAGAACAGCTATGAAATATATGATTGCATCGGATATTCACGGTTCTTCGTATTATTGCCGTAAAATGATAGAGGCATATGAAAGAGAAGAGGCAGATAAATTAATTTTATTAGGTGATTTATTGTATCATGGTCCTAGAAATGATCTTCCTAGAGATTATGCACCAAAAGAGGTTATTGAGCTACTAAATCGTAAAAAGGAACATTTACTTTGTGTCAGAGGAAATTGTGAGGCAGAGGTCGACCAGATGGTACTATCCTTTCCTGTAATGGCAGAATATGCTCTTCTTAGTGTAGACGGACTTACTATTTTTGCGACACATGGTCATCTTTATAACAAAGGAAAAATGCCTCCGCTAAAGGCGAATGATATCTTGTTGCATGGACATACCCATGTACAGGCAATGGAAGCGGTAGGAGAGAATTGGTACCTTAATCCAGGCTCTGTTTCGATACCAAAGGAAGGCAATGAGTCAAGCTATATGGTGTATGAAAATCATGTTTTTACAATCAAAAACATGGAAGGTACTATAATCTCTTGTCAGACGATAAATCCATAAGCGTATATGCATATAAATTTTGATAGGACAGAGGCAGCATCTTGTAAGGAGGAAAATAAACATGAGATTTCGTCCATGTATTGATATTCACAACGGAGCGGTAAAGCAAATCGTAGGCGGTAGCTTACGTGATGAGGGAAGCAAGGCTTTGGAGAATTTTGTATCGGAAAAGGGGGCTTCCTACTATGCTTTGCTTTACCGGGAGCATGGACTGGATGGGGGGCATATTATATTATTAAATCCCCCGGATTCTCCCTATCATAATCAAAATATGGAGCAGGCGAGAAAGGCTTTACATGCTTATCCGAAGGGACTTCAAATCGGCGGCGGAATCAACGCCCAGAATGCAGAAACATTTTTAAAGGCGGGAGCCTCCCATGTTATTGTTACTTCTTATGTTTTTCAGGATGGCCAGATACGGTATGACAATTTGGAACAATTGAAGAGTGAAGTCGGAAAAGAAAATGTTGTGTTGGATCTAAGCTGTCGAAGGCGAGAGGATGATTATTATATTGTAACGAATCGTTGGCAAACGTTCACACAGGTCAAAATAACAAAGGATATTCTTGAGGAGCTGTCCTCGTACTGCGATGAGTATTTGATTCATGCAGTGGATGTAGAGGGAAAGGCCTGTGGGATTGAGCGACCTCTCGTCACACTTTTATCCGGTTGGAATCGAATTCCTATGACATATGCAGGGGGAGTTGGCACCATGGAGGATGTGAAAGAGCTCAAACTGCTGGGGCAGGGAGCCATTGATGTAACCATTGGAAGTGCCCTTGATTTGTTTGGGGGAACGTTGCCATTTTCTGATTTGGTACAGCTTATGCATGAGAATAATACTGTAAAATAGTATAAAAAAGAGGAATATTTT
>JASKJZ010000052.1 GCA_030154385.1 Clostridiales bacterium | reverse complement strand
TTGTTCATTTAATTCTAATATTCTCATGCTATCCTCCTATCCGAGTACTTCCTTTAAGCGATGAATTAAATCAGAAATCCGTTCATGCTCCATTTTCATACTGACCTGATTTACGACCATGCGAGCCGATAGCTGACTGATTTCTTCTAGCACAACAAGTCCATTTTCTCGTAATGTAGATCCTGTTTCCACAATATCGACGATTACTTCGGACAAGCCCACAATCGGTGCAAGCTCAATCGAACCATTTAATTTGATAATCTCTACCGTCTGGTGCTTTTTATTATAAAAATAATCCTTCGCAATATTGGGATATTTCGTTGCGACACGGATTCTTTCGCCATTTTGCAAATAATGCTTGGCATCCGGCGGACCTGCTACACACATCCGACATTTCCCAAGTCCTAAATCAACGACCTCGTAAAGCTTTCTTCCCTCTTCTAAAATCGTATCCTTTCCAACCACGCCCAAATCTGCAGCACCATATTCTACATAGGTTGGTACATCGGTCGCTTTTGCAAGAAAGAATCGCAGCTTGAGCTCTTCGTTTACAAAGATGAGTTTTCTAGAATCCTTATCCTTCATTTCCTCACAGGTGATTCCAACCTGTTCGAGTATTCCTAGGGTCTGATTGGCAATGCGACCCTTTGCCAGTGCAAATGTTAAATATCTCATAAGGCTTCTCCTACATATTCTATTTTAGACATCCGTATCGTCTGCTCCGTTTCCTTGTCATAAACCGTCACCATATCTTCAGGCTCCAATGTAAGGATATATCGAATATTGGAACGTTTGGCATAGGTATGATAAAGCTCTAGGGCAGTTCCCTCCTTTTGGTAACACATGGTCACATTTTTCTTTTGCTTTCGTAACACATCCGCAAATGCGATGGCGGCATTTCGATTAGATCTTCGATAGAATAGTAAAATACCTTCTTGTTTTTCTGGTATAATCCGCTTTTGGCTAAAGAGCGCTAGCATCAACTGGTCAATCTGTAAAACAAGCCCAACTGCGGGTGTGTCTTTTCCAAATTGTCCGACCAAATTATCATAACGTCCGCCCTGTGCAATGGCTTCTCCTGTTCCATAGGTATAAGCCTTCATAATGATACCAGTATAATAATTATATTTGCTTAGCATCCCAAGATCCACCGTGATATAATCACGCATCCCATACCCATCCATAATGGATAAAATTTCCTCCAATCGATCCAGTGCAATCAAGGCCTTCCGATTATTGGTCATCTTTCTGGCATAGGTAAAATGCTCGGCATTGCCAAACAGCTCAGGAAGCCGCATCAAAAGCTCCTTTAAACGCTGCGGAAGCTCTTTTCTTTCTAGCAGTGATTCGATACCAAATAAATTCTTGCTCTCCATCAAGCTTTTCATTTCTAAAATTTCATCTTCGTCAAACGCGGCCTCTTCCATTAAGCCATTAAAAAAATCCGCGTGTCCGACCTCAACTTGAAATTCTAAAAGGCCTGCTCTCTTTAGGCAGTCCACGGTAATCGCAAGAATCTCACTATCCGCTTCCACCGATGCATCATTCATAAGCTCAGCACCAACCTGGCTGGTTTCATTTAGCTTACCTTGGTGGCTGGAATTATTGATAAAGGTATTTCCTGTATACTGGAGACGTAGCGGAAAAGGATCCTCACAAAAATATTTAGCCGCACATCTTGCAATGGAGGGTGTCATATCTGGTCTAAGAACTAGGGTATTTCCTTCTCGGTCAATAAACTTATAAAGCTCCTTCTGGCTAACCGTTCCTCTCTCTTCATTAAATATATCAAAAAACTCAAAGCTTGGAGTCTGTATACTTTGATATCCATAACTTTTTAAAATTTCCTCCATATCTTGCTGGAGTCTGATTTTTCGCTCACACTCACCATTGTAGATATCTCGGACACCTTCTGGCGTGTGTAAAAGCTGATAGGATGTGTGCTTCATAATATCCCTCATTTCATACTTTATTATAGTAACGTGCTAATTGGTTAGCATCTTAAACTTTTACCATTATACCTAATTATAAAGTCGGTGTCAATCCCGATTTTTTAGATCCTGATTGAGTAATTCAAGATAATGGACGAAAACACCATTGTTTGTGGATATCTGATAATGTGGGTCGAGCTCCTCAAAACGAAAGCTTCCCTTTCCACCCGCCTTGCATCGATTCCAAAATTCCATCATTTTTTCGTACGTCAAATAGTAAAATACATTTTGTTTTTTAAAAAATAACAAAAGAAAGGCAACACCTTGCTGCCTCTCAAATTCTGTCATAAATGCCACCTGATGCTCATGGATGTTTTGCAGCGGAAAACTATCGGTCGCACATTCCTTTGCATCAAAACACACCGGAATTCCTTGTACGACACCGATATAATCCACGGTACTTTTTTGTTCAAAGTAAGCAAGGGTTATCTGGTGTGATGCAGAATCAATTTTGATTGGTTTAATCGGAGTTGGAACCTTTTGAATTAAAGCCAGTTGATTTGCCCGGTATTTTTCATTGGTCAGATTAATTAATTCTTCTAGCGTAGAACCTCTTAATCCTCTTGAATTCCATGACGGCATAACATCTCACCTCCATCAAAGCAGTCCCGAATGATTTCAATAAAATAATTTGGCAGTGGTGCCTTTATTTCCATTTTGGATAACGCTTCCCACTCTCCTTCCATCACTGGAAATTGAAGCGTTGCCGCGTGAAGAAGATGATGCTTCAAATGAAACTCCTTCCGAAACTGCTTATTTATCGAAACATCCCCGTATTTCCCGTCCCCAACAATTGGATGGCCAATACTATTTAGATGCGCGCGAATCTGATGCGATTTTCCGGTAATAAGCTTTACCTTTAGTAGTGTTAGGCCATCGCCTGCCAACAACGGCTCATATTGGGTCTTAATAAAGTCAGCACCCTCGCTTGCCTCTTTTGCTATCGTAACCTTATTATGGTTATGATGCTTGGTCAGATATCCCTCAATTCGCTCACTATTATGAATTTCACCTTTTACGACACAAAAATAAAATTTATCAATCTCGCGCTCCTTAAATAAGCGTCCCATGACTTGAAGGCCCTCGATTGTCTTTCCCGCAATGATAATACCACTTGTATTACGATCAAGGCGATTACAGATCCCTGGATGGAAGGTAAGCAATTCCTCCTGTTTGAGTTCTCCTGTCTTCAAAAGATACTGTGTAAGATGCTCTATCAATGATATGTCTTCTGGTCGCGCCTTTTGTGATAGCATACCAGCAGGCTTATTAATCGCAAGAATATGTTGATTTTCAAATAAAATTGACATAGCCTGTACATTTTCACTTGGAAGCTTTGAAATTACAGTAGCCGTCTCTTTTTTTTCCGCCGTTAATTCATGAAAGGTCTCTTCTTTAAAATAAAGCTTAATGGAGTCCCCCTCTGCTAAGCGTTCTGAACCATCTGCTTTCTTTTCATTTCGCACGATATTTTTTTTCCGCAGCATTTTATAAATAAAGCTCTTATTTGCCTCACTAAAATACTTGCTTAAGTATTTATCCAGGCGTTGTCCCGCCTCTTTTTGTCCTATTATGATTTCCCGCATATCGCCTGCTCCTTATACCATCAAAGAATAAAGGTACGCGATTACTTTATCTTCGATTTCTTTTTCAACATCCTTTTTTGTTATGTTATGCAAGCTTTTTTGAAAGCTCTCTTTTGATTCGGTTATCTTGACGGTGTAATCATCAGCGTAGTTGCGAACGCCCTTGGTCAAATAATCCTGCACAGGCTTACCACCCTTGTTATGATTTACAAGCAGTCCAAGCACACATCCATTGCCGATATACAAAAAATCTAAGTGCATCGCCCGCTCCGTGGAGGTAATCACAACATCCGATAATAAGAGTGCATTGTCGTCTACCGTTATGCTATTATAAAAACTCTTCTCGAAGGAATGGTAGGGGAATAATAAAATAAAAGTCGTCATAAATTTTGCACCTGGCAGTACCATTAAGATTCCAAGCACCAAGCATACATTGTTTCGTTCAAAACCGTTGAGATAATAACCAATTCCATATATTAACAGGCCAATGACACCCATCAAAATAGCAAGTGTGAGCTGTTGCATTTTCTTTTTTTTAATATAACCATATTCCCCTTTTTTACATCGAAACATTGCGTTTCTCCTCCTTATTTCCTCTTTTTTGCATGCACATTTCGAATGGATTTCCGCTTCTGTGGTTTTTGCTCCTCTTTCCTTTTACTATCTTGTTTGTGATCCAAAGAAGCATCTTTTGGCTTTCTTGGACGAATCAGACACTTTTTATCAAAACCGATTAAATCCTCTCGCTTTGCTATTTTGAGAGCCTCCATCACAAGTTCATAGTTCTTTGGATTTCGGTACTGAATTAGGGCACGCTGCATCATTTTTTCCTTTGCACTCTTTGGTACATAAACAGGCTTCATCGTTCGTGGGTCTAGTCCCGTATAATACATACAGGTAGAAATGGTAGCAGGCGTTGGATAAAAATCCTGCACCTGTTCTGGCATATAGCCTAAATCTCTCACATATTCTGCAAGTGCAACGGCCTCCTTCATCGTAGAACCTGGATGAGAAGACATCAAGTATGGCACAACAAATTGATTCTTTGACGCGCGTTCATTAAAAGATGCATATGCCGTTCGAAAGGTTTCATACACGGCATTTTCAGGTTTTCCCATTAATTGAAGGACAGCATCCGAAATATGCTCGGGTGCAACTTTTAATTGCCCGCTGACATGATGCTCGCATAGTTCTCTTAGAAAGGTTCGGTCGGTGTCAGCCATTAGATAATCAAAACGTATCCCAGATCGAATAAAAACTTTTTTTACCTTCGGAAGAGAACGAAGCTTCTTTAATAACGATAAATAATCCTGATGATCTACGGTCAAATTAGAGCACGGTTTAGGAAATAGGCATTGTTTGTTTTTGCAAACACCGCTTTTCCACTGCTTTTCGCAGGAACTATGACGGAAGTTGGCAGTTGGCCCTCCTACATCGTTGATATAGCCCTTAAAGCCTTTTTCCTCTGTCAATACTTTCGCTTCCTCCAGGATGGATTCGTGGCTCCTAGTCTGTACAATTCTCCCTTGATGAAAAGTTAAGGCACAAAAGCTACAGCCACCAAAGCAACCGCGATTACTCGTCAAGCTAAAATTCAATTCTGCCATTGCCGGCACACCGCCTAGTGCCTCATAAGAGGGGTGATAGGTTCGCATGTACGGAAGCGCATATACTGCATCCATTTCTTGCGTTGAAAGCGGCTTAGCGGGAGGATTTTGTACGACATAAATAGAATCGAAATATGCCTCTACCAGGCGTTTTCCAGAAAATGGATCGGTATTGAGGTACTGGGTATAAAAACTTCTGGCAAATTGTTCTTTATCCTCTTTTATCGTCTGAAAGAACGGCAGATTTACCGCATCATAAACCGACTCCAAATTCTTCGTCCGATAAACAGTACCGTCAATAAAGGTGATATCCCCAATTGCGATTCCACTGTCTAAAGCATCCGCTATTTCCACTATGGAGCGTTCTCCCATTCCATAAGAAATCAAATCTGCACCTGAATCTAAAAGAATGGAGCGCTTGATGGAATCACTCCAGTAATCATAGTGTCCAAGTCTTCGAAGACTTGCTTCAATTCCGCCAATGATAATAGGACTTTTTTTATATACACGTCTCACTAAATTACCATAACAAATTGAGGCACGATCTGGACGTTTTCCCATCACACCACCAGGTGTATAAGCATCGCTGCTTCGGTGCTTTTTATTTACCGTATAATGATTCACCATGGTATCCATATTTCCAGCAGAAATCAAAAAGCCAAGGCGCGGCTTGCCAAATACTGCCACACTCTCCTCCTGTTTCCAATCTGGCTGGGAAAGGATACCCACGCGGTATCCATGGCTTTCTAACACACGGCTGATAATCGCAGGTCCAAACGAGGGATGATCCACATAGGCATCTCCTATGATATAAACAAAATCTACCTCGCTCCATCCGCGCGCTTTCATACCTTCTTGGTTGATTGGTAAAAAATCCTTCATTCTTGTCTCCATGCTTTCTTCCTTATTTGTCCATTCTTGCTTCGTCTATTATTGATTCATCATTTCCAAAAAATACTCAATATAATAATCAGAAATCTCCTTCTTTTCTTGATCTACCGGGCTAGAAAACTCATCGTATACTGCGCAAACCTTCATACCTGCATTTTTTCCAGCTAAAATCCCATTAATCACATCTTCAAACACCAGACAACGCTCTGGATTTGCCGCAAGCTCCTCTGCTACGAGCAAATAGATGTCAGGGGCTGGTTTTCCCTTTGTCACCTCACAAGCGGTATGGATGGAATCAAAAACAGCTTCCAAATCAAACCGTTCCAGGACAGCCTTTACAAGGTGAAGCGAGTTACTGGTCGCAATTCCAATTTTGATATTTCTATCTTTTAACATACGAAGAAAGTCGATTGCTCCCTTTTTAAATGGAACCTCATGCCGATATTTGTGATATGCCATCTCATTCCAAGCTGCCTTGATTTGCTCCACACTGTCTGGGAGAGAAAACCGTTCTTTGAAATAAACAGCTGTTTCCGAGAAGCTCATACCCTCAATTTCCCTTTGCAAATCTTCTGGTAACGATTTTTCAAATCGTGCCAGGTATTCCACATCAATTTGTTTCCACATCCACATGGAATCTACCAAGGTTCCATCCAAGTCAAAAATCACCGCATCGATATTATTTAACATATTGTACTCCTGTTCTTTAGTGCTTCTACTTCTTCAGTGGTCAAGGATCTGTACTCCCCTGCTAAAAGACTCTCATCCAGGATAAGCGTTCCCATGGACAGCCGCTTTAAATATGTTACCCTTTTCCCAACAGCCTCTACCATCCGTTTTACCTGATGAAACTTGCCTTCCTGCAATGTTATCGTAACTTCCGATTGTTCTGTCACCTTATCAACACTTTGAATCTCCAACTTAGCTGGTTTTGTCTTTGTTTCTGAATCAATCCAGATACCTTCCATGAAGGCATCGATGTCCGAATCCTCCATAATGCCCTCAACCCTGGCATAATACACTTTATCCACGTGCTTTTTGGGACTCAATAAATCATGCGCCAGTGCACCATCATCGGTAAGCAAAAGTAATCCTTCGGTATCCTTATCTAAACGCCCCACTGGAAAAATATCTTTTTTTCGTTTTTCGAAAAGCAGATCCAAAACCGTTTTATCCTTTTTATCCTCAGTTGCACTTACGACTCCTGCTGGTTTATTTAACATAAAATACACATGGGAGGAATAGCTTACTTCCTCCCCCTGATAGCATACCTTTGATTCCAAACAAGATAATTTGGTCTCAGGAGCCTTTATTACTTCTCCATCCACAACAACGCCTCCGGCTCGTATTACCTTTTTAACCTCACTTCTCGTGCCAAGCTCCATCTCAACCAAATATTTGTCCAACCGTATTTTTTCTGTCATTTTTTCACCATTTTCTCTATATCTAGGATCCATCCTATTTCCTCGATGTTCCTTATTGTTCTTAATTTAAACTCTGCGCCCGATAACCCTCTGCAATGATATCAAGTTGTCGGTTAAAGCGCTCGAGCTGATCCACATCATCGCTTTCGTAGATACGGAAAAATTCATCTTGTATCTTTACAACTTCCCGCTTATTGGATAGTTTATATAAGTTTTGTATATTATTCAAGATATCGGCTACAATATCTGCTTTACGTCGGAAGGAATTTTGCGCATCCATAATTTCTCCACGCACTTCTGACATTTCTTCATCCAAAATGACAATTGCTTCGGCAGCCTTAGACAAGCGCTGACGAATATGCGGCGGCATATTTTCCTTGTATTTGTATTGAAGGGAATGCTCGACGGTCGCCCAAAAATTCATAGCTAGCGTACGAATCTGAATTTCTACCTTAATCTCTTTCGAACCATTCATCGTTTGCACGGTATAAGCAATAATAATATGATAGCTACGATATCCACTTTCTTTTGCCTTTTTTATGTAATCCTTTTCTTCTAAAACACGCATATCCGTCCGTTTCCGGATGATATCAACCACACGGTCAATATCCTCAACAAATTGACAGATAATTCGAATACCCGCAATATCATCCAGCTTCTCTTCAATATCATCTAATTCAATTTGCTTTCGCTGCGCTTTTTCTAATATACTTGATATCTTCTTGACTCTCCCCGTCACCAGCTCAATTGGTGAATAGGCTCCAGCCTGTCTATGTTCACATATCATATGTTCAAAATTTAATATCAATTCATCCACGGCAAGAGAATAGGGTGCCAGACGTTCTCTCCATAATTGTATTTCCATAAACCTTCCCCCTCATTATTCAAAATTATAAGGACAAATCTCCACGAATAAGTATACCATATCACAAAACCGAAGAAAAGGACTTTTGTGACGGAAACAACAAAATGGAGCTGTCATAACACGATAACCTTTGTATTATGACAACTCCAATTAGTTTCTTATTCTTCAGCACTAAAATAATTATTTAGCATAGTCAATCACTCTTGACTCGCGAATAACATTTACTTTAACTTGTCCCGGATACTCTAATTCCGACTCAATTTGTTTTGATACATCTCTTGCTAGTAATATCATATCAGCATCAGACACTTGCTCAGGTATAACCATTACCCGAACTTCACGTCCTGCCTGAATTGCAAAAGATTTATCAACTCCTTTAAAGCTGTTCGTAATATCTTCTAATTGTTTTAATCTGTTTGTATAAGTTTCAAGCGTTTCACGTCTTGCACCTGGTCTAGCTGCAGAAATGGTATCCGCTGCTTGTACAATGCATGCAATCAATGTTTCTGGTTCTACATCGCCATGATGAGCCTCAACCGCATTAATAATCAATGGAGACTCTTTGTATTTGCGGCACAAGTCAGATCCAATCTGAATGTGAGAACCTTCCATATCATGGTCAACTGACTTTCCAATATCGTGTAACAAACCAGCTCTTTTCGCTAGTCTTACATCAACGCCAATCTCTCCAGCAAGAAGGCCTGCCAAATGAGCGACTTCAATGGAATGCTTCAATGCATTTTGTCCATAGCTTGTACGGAACTTCATTCTACCTAGCAACTTGATTAGTTCTGGATGTATGCTATGAACACCAACCTCTAGTGCAGCAGCCTCTCCTTCTTCTCTTATCATGACCTCTACTTCTTTTTGCGCTTTTTCAACCATCTCTTCGATTCTGGCTGGATGAATACGTCCATCCACAATCAGTTTTTCCAAGGCGATACGCGCTACTTCTCGACGTATTGGGTCAAAACCAGATAAAATAACGGCTTCTGGGGTATCATCAATAATGAGATCCACTCCCGTAAGTGTTTCTAAGGTACGGATGTTTCTTCCCTCTCTACCAATAATTCTACCCTTCATCTCATCGTTTGGAAGCTGCACAACCGAAATTGTTGTTTCTGCCACATGATCAGCCGCGCATTTTTGAATGGCGGTTACGACATAATCCTTTGCTTTCTTATCGGCTTCTTCCTTTGCTTTGTTTTCAAGTTCCTTTACTAACATTGCGGTTTCATGCTTAACTTCATCTTCAACAGTTTTTAAAAGATAATCCTTTGCTTGTTCGGAGGTTAGTCCAGAGATTTTTTCCAATTCAGTCACTCGTTGCTCTTCCAGATGGCTCACATTTTCACGTGTGCGCTCCAGCTCAGCTTCCTTTGCAGCTAATTTGGATTCCTTCTTTTCCAGTGCTTCCGTCTTTCTATCTAGCGTTTCCTCTTTCGATAGAACACGTTTTTCATAACGCTGTAACTCATTTCTACGTTCCTTGACTTCCTTCTCAAGCTCATTCTTTGTCTTTAAAGACTCTTCTTTCGCTTCAAGAAGTGCTTCTCTTTTCTTAGTTTCTGCTGTCTTAATAGCTTCATCTATGATTTCTCTTGCTTTTGTTTCTGCACTTCCAATCTTTTCTTCTACAACTTTGATTCGATAAGAAATAGCAGCTTTCCAAGCAATAAAAGCAGTCACGGCCAATAAAATGATTCCAATTACGATCCATTTTAATTCTGGCACAGGAGCACCTCCTTATTTAGTTTTCATTGTACATAAATACAACATATAAATTTTATACTTTTTTTATGTCTCTGTCAAGTCTGCTCCACAAAATATAGTAAGTATTCACAATATTACAACAATAGATGCTTCCGAATATCAGATTCTGTAAATCCCTTTCGAAATAGATACGCCGCAATCTTTTTCTTTTCTTCATAGGAAAGATTCTCAATTTGATTGGTTTTTTTTGCAATCGCCTTTTGTATTGCCGTATAATCACTCCATGCATCTTGTTCCAAAGCCTCTGCAATTAACGCGCTATCCAGTCCTTTTTTTTGTAGTTCCATTTTTAGTTGTCGTATACTTTTATTTGATTTATGATAGGATAGATACGCATCCAAATACCGCGCATCATCCAAGTAGTGATAGGAATCCACATATGCGATGATACGTTCGATCATATCCTTTGTGTATCCAATT
>JASKJZ010000051.1 GCA_030154385.1 Clostridiales bacterium | reverse complement strand
CAAATATTCGAAAAACAAACGGATTTTTTTGTGTCATATGACAAATTACTCCTTTGATACTTTAGCCAATAGTTCTGTCATTTGATTATATAAGGATACCTTATTAGCAGCCTGAAATACAATGGATATATAGTAATGGTCGTTGTCACCCTTGCTATATAACGCAAGACAAGACCCGGCTTTGCTCGTTGTTCCAGTCTTTCCACCAAGTACGGTAACATTCTTTGGTGCTGCTTTCTCCCCCAGGAGATATTGATTGGTGGTATGGAAGGTTACGGCATGAGACTGTTCATCCTTATCCACATAAGGAACTAAGACCTGAGTAGAAGAAATCATATCTAAAAAATCTTGATTCTTTACCAATTGATTTAAAATCAAATAGATGTCATAGGTTGTGGTATAGTGATTTTCATCGTGAAGTCCGTGCGGATTGACAAAATGAGAGCCTGTCGCGCCAAGTTTATCCGCTTCCTCATTCATAAGCGCTGCAAATGCATCTACACTTCCCGAAATATGCTCTGCAATTGCGACTCCTGCATCATTTCCAGAATAAATTAGGAGTGCCGCTAAGAGTGTTCGAAGTTTCACCTGATCACCTTCCTTAAAACCACACAACTTAGCTCCACTTTCGGTTATATGAGAAGCCGCATAGCTAAATGTAACGGTATCCTCCAAATCAGCATATTGAAATGCTACATAAGCAGTCATTAACTTTGTGATACTTGCAGGAAATAGCCGTTCATAAACATTACTTTGATATAGCACCTTTTGATCTGTTGTATCAAAAATCAAACAAGACCCGGCCGTAAGCTCCGAGTCTGTATCATTCTTCCGATTCGCTGGTACTACGCACAAATCCTTTGCCATAGGCTCCATCAAGGTGGAGCTCTCCGTCACGGCAGTACATAAGGTTGGCACGTCCTCTGAATAGGAGAGATCCATCTTAGCAGTCTGGCAAGAAGAAAGAGAGCCAATTAGAAGCAATGTAACCAGCGAAAACGATAATTGTTTTCTTACTTTCATCCCTTAACAACCTCACGCCAATCAAGATCCCCACGATCCAATGCTTTTATCAAAAGCTCTGCGGTTGCGAGATTGGTAGCAAACGGGATATTATGCGTATCACATAATTGTACCACATTATTTACATCTGGCTCGTGCGATTTTGGATTTAGCGGATCTCTAAGGAAAATAACCAAATCAATCTCATTATGTTCAATCTGTGCACCTAACTGCTGCTCGCCGCCCAGATGGCCAGCCAGATATTTATGAACATTCAGATTCGTGACCTCTTCTATCAAGCGTCCTGTGGTTCCTGTTGCATAAAGTTCATTCTTTACTAAAATTCCACGATATGCAATACAGAAGTTCTGCATTAATTTTTTCTTTGCATCATGAGCAATCAAACCTATATTCATATAGTATTGCCTCCTTTATATTAATAGTATTCTTATTTAGATCATAGAAAAACCACCTGATCGGTTTCGTGACGATTGCAGTCCTATATTTAACAAAAGTCCCACACCTATCATACAGCTCATAAGAGAGCTTAGTCCAGCACTTACAAATGGAAGAGGCAGCCCTGTATTTGGAAGCATACGCGTTGCAACTCCAATGTTTGCAAACGTCTGAAACATAACCATTGAGCCAATGCCAATCGCGATTAACATCCCCAAACGGTCAGATGCCCGTTTCGCCGTAACCAAACATAGTACGACAAATAATGCAAGCAACCCAATCATCAGGCAACTCCCTAAGAAACCAGATTCTTCTCCGATTACAGCAAAGATAAAATCACTTTCTGTTACATCGGCGTGTCGATAGACCCTTGTTGCCGTTGAACTATTATTAAAAAGCTTACCTATCAACGTGCCCGAAGCAATTGCCTGATAGGAATAGTTTTGCTGATACATAATATCGGTATATTTTTCAGGATATTTAAATCCGAGTATTCTACCTTGTTGATAATAATTGAGTAATTTCTGGTAGGGTTGTTGGATATACCAAAAAACTGCTATGGATGCAGGCACCCCTACCGTTAAAAGTGCAGCAATAATTTTATAACTTAACCCTGCCGCAAATATCATCATTGCAAAAATAAACATCATTACAATACTAGAAGATAAGTCGGACTGTACCAAAATAAAGCCCGTGGGTAAAAACATCAAAATTCCACCAAAGATAAACGTTCGAAATCGATCCATATACTCTTCTTGCTTCGTAAAAAAGACCGCTAACGTCAAAATCAATATCAGCTTACATAGCTCCGATGGCTGTAGGTTAAGACCTGGCAGACGTATCCATCGAAAGGAACCAGTATTTAAATCCGTGCCAATAGGAGAAAACTTCGTTGCTGCAGCTAACAAGACACCGATTAAATAATAAATAATTACAAATTTGCAGATAAAATGGTAATCGAAAAATGATAATATGACTGCAAAAAGAAGTCCTAAAAAAAAACCAATTAATTGTTTTTTAAATGCGGCAGGACCTAGTTCCTCTCCACTGGCAAGCTTAACAAAGTTTGCACCTAATATTCCGGTAATCGTTACTACAATAATCAAAAAGAAATTGTAGTGTTTAAAATTATACTGTTTGAAATTAAACATGCAACACGACCTTACTTTTTATCCTTTGGATTTCTCAAATCCTTGATAGGAATATTTGCGTAAAGAGCAGGAACTGTTCCATTATTACCCTCTGATTCGGTTTGCGTAATTTTAATATCCAGTCCATCCGAATCAATCTCTACGTATTTCGAAATCACTTTGATAATATCATTTTTTATTTGCTCCATAATTTCTGGCGAACAATTTGCCCGATCAGAAACCAGCACAAGCTTTAATCGATCCTTCGCAACATTTCCAGAGGATTTTTTCTTAAAGAAATCTGCTAAAGCCATTCTTGCTCCCCCTCCCCATTAGTTCTTTTTAAATAAGTTTCCAAGTTTTGTCATAAAGCCTGTTTTACTGGTCAAATCAAGGTATGGCACTTCCTCTCCAATAATTCTGCGGCAAATGTTCATATACGCTTGTCCTGCCATGCTATCACTGCCTACCAAAGGCTCCCCTTGATTCGTGGAAATTACAATATTTTCATCATCCGGCACAATACCAATCAAATCAACTGCAAGAATTTCCACAACATCATTGGCTGACATCATATCCCCACGCTTTACCATGTCCTGACGCAATCGATTGACAATTAAATGCGTATGCTTCATTTCATTTGCTTCGAGCAAACCAATAATACGATCCGCATCACGTACAGCAGATACCTCTGGCGTTGTAACAACTAATGCACTATCCGCACCTGCTATTGCATTTTTAAAACCTTGTTCAATACCAGCCGGACAATCCATTAATATGTAATCAAACTCTTCCCGAAGCTCATCTGCAAGCTTCTTCATCTGCTCTGGTGTCACACTTGTTTTGTCTCTTGTCTGAGCAGACGGTAACAAATACAGATTTGGATATCTTTTGTCCTTACTCAATGCCTGCTTAATTCGGCAGTTCCCCTCTACAACATCTACCAAATTATAGACAATGCGATTTTCCAACCCCATGACTACATCCAGATTACGAAGCCCGATATCGGTGTCGATTAGTACCACTTTTTTATCAAGTTTTGCAAGGCCTGTCCCAACGTTGGCGGTTGTAGTTGTCTTTCCAACGCCACCCTTTCCAGATGTGATTACGATTACTTCTCCCATTTTTTATATTTCCTCCATTCTTTCTATTAGCTTTTAAAGAAGCGGATGTCATCCATAACATCTTTCGTAAATGGTTCAATATAAATATTGCCATTCTCAATATATGCAACCTTTGTCTCTCTTTGCGGCGTTTTTGTCACCTCGTCAGGAGCTCTTCCTAGCACATCCGCTATCCGAATCTGAACAGGTGACATATCAAGTGCCAAAACAAAGGCATTTTCATTGCCGGATGCACCGGCAAAGGCATTTCCTTTTAATGAACCCAGCACAATGATATTCCCCTTGGATACTACCTTTGCACCTGGTTTTACATCACCAATCACAATAATACTGGTCTCTGATTCAAGAACTTGTCCAGAGCGTAGGTTTCCTTTATAGAACTGCCCCGAATTTGCGTTCATTTCAAATAATTTCTCTTGCAGAGACTTTTCAAGCAACGCTTCTGTTTGTGGATTGGTTTCGACTACACAAACAATATGCAGTCTGGAATTTTGATGAATAATATCTAACACTTCCATCTGTTCATCATTGGATAGAACACGACCTTCAAAACTAAGTGCCATTGTCGCTTCTCCTAAAAAATCAGACGAAGTTCGAAACTTATCTGCAATTTGTTCTTTTAAGCTCTCAAAATCTATGGATTGATCAAGCACTAATATGATGCCAGATTTTGTCCCCTTTATCATAACAGACTGATTCATATTACCTCCTTAATCAATGACAGAATTAGAATCAAAGGCTGCTTCCTCTGCCGTGTCATTGGTATCCGCATTATTACTTGAAGCTTTAAAATAGCTTTTATATACATTTCTGGCAACTTCCGCTGCATTTCCAGAGGTATAGCCATTTGGAATCACAACTACAACCGCGATTTCAGGATTATCGTACGGTGCAAAGGAAACAAACAGTGCGTGATTGGGATGAGATTTGCTCTCCTGAGCAGTTCCCGTCTTTCCCGCTACTGTAACCCCCAGATTTTTGAACAAGGACAAAATGGAGCTTCTTGGGCCATTTACCACCTTATACATTCCTTCTTGTACCAAAGACCAGGTAGAAGCCTGAATCTCAATCTGGTTAAAAACACTTGCTTTGTTATCAAGCAACACCGTTCCATCCAAGGACTTTACTTGACCGATAATGGTAAGATTATAACAGGTTCCTTTATTTGCGACTGCCGTAACATAGCGATTAATCTGTGCCGGGGTAAAGCTATTGGTTCCCTGACCTATGGAGGAACGAATGGAATCCTTATCTGAGATATGCGGTTCATACTCATATAGCTCAATTCCCGATTTATCATTTAGACCAAACATGGTGGCGTATTTCTTTAACTTTGAAAGCCCCAATGTACTATCATACGTATCACCGGATTTACTAAGCCTCCATCCCATTTCATAAAAGAAATAATTACAGGAGACCTGGAGAGCATCCGTAATATCGATACTACCATGTGATGTTCTGCTCCAGCAACGTGGTCCTTGCGGAATCTTTTCAAAAACCCCCTTGTCGAGAATGGTTTCTCGTTGCCCGACTACTCCCTCTTCTAAAGCTGCGACTGATGTGACCATTTTAAACGTAGACCCCGGGGCTGTTTTTTGCTGCATCGGGCGATTTAAAAGCGGCGAAGCTTGATTTTGCTGAAGGTACGAATAATACACAGGCTCAATCCGGTTCGCTAATTTATTGTTATCATAGCTTGGGTAGGAAACAAGCGCACGTACCTCGCCCGTATTTACATCGGTTACCACGATTGATCCGGAACACGGCTCAAGTGCTAACTCTCCTGGGGTAATCTCCAGATTTTGTATTTTTTGACAAATAAATTCATAGGCAGAAAGCGTTCCATCCCTTAGACGATCGATATCGCTTTCATCATATTCTAACACACCTTGATCAAATAATAAAAGACAAATTTCTTTTCCTGACAAAGAATAATTAAATATCAGTGTTTTGTATATCATTTTGTTAAAGGTCTTATCAGAAGCCAGGGAATCCTTAATATAGGTAACCAATTCCTGATATAGCTCCTTTGTACTGTAGAAATCATCCCCAATGGAAAGCTTACTTAAATCAATCCAACTGTTGGACAGGGCATATTGCAAAAAAGCACTTAAGCTTACTTTGTTATTTATATAGTCTAAGTACATAGAATCTTCTTTGTCAATGGAGGCTTTTACTAATACTTTTTGTTCTTGCAAGTAGGAGTAAATGTAATCAAGGTAATCCTCCATAAATATACCAGCATCTTTATTGGTGATGGTGCTATCTGCAGCCATTGTCTGATCGAGGCGAGTAAAAATATCCTCTTGCTTTGCCAAGTATTTCTGGTAGACTGTTTTTTCATTATCCGTAGCATCTTTATCATTTAACTGATTGATGTCAACAATATTATTCTCAATCAAAGCATTGTATACTTCGTAAATTGGAATCAGTATATCATCACTCGAAGTACCCTTTGACCCATAGTCCATACTGTTTGTAATTTTTGAAAGCAAAATCGAGGCCAATTTTTTTTCGAGTAAATCATAGTATTTCTCCTGCATGGTGGCATCAATCGTAAGATAAAGATTGTTACCTGCAACTGGCTCCACACGATCCTTCATGTCAACAACTCGGTAGTTTTCATTAATGACGAGCTTTTCACTGCCTTTTTCACCATGTAAATATTCTTCATATTCTTTTTCAAGGCCTGTCTTTCCGATTTGATCCGTTTTGGTATACTTTTCCTTTTCTTCATCGGATAATGCTTGATATTCTTCGTTGGTTATAGTACCCGTATATCCAAGAATATGAGCAAAGTATTTGCTATCATTGTAGACTCGGTGAGTCTCTTGTATCACTTCCACACCTGGCAAATCTGCACTTGCTTCGTTTAATGCTGCAACCGTCTTTTCGCTAATGTCGGAAGCAATTGTGCTTTGCACATATTTTTGAAAGCGATTTAAATAAAGTTCATATCGAATTGCCATAATTTTTAGTGCTTCTTCTTTCGAATAAGTGTCCGAAATCGAAAATCTCGGGCTTTCTATATCTGTAGAATATCGAATGTAATCAAACATATCATCCGCAGTTGCTGCGATCTGTTCGTCACTTAGCTTTGCAGAGGAAGAAACAGAATACATATCTTTTTTAAAGCGCATCAGTGAATTGCCGTCAACCGTAAACGAGAAGCTTCCATCTTTATTTAATGAAATCGGAAAATCGGTTACAATGGAATCCCCGTGCTCTTCAATCATAGAAATCAGGTAATCAATCATCGCATTCTTTTCTTCATTTGTAGAAAACGCACCTACATCCTCAATATTTACAGAGTAAGAAAGTGCATCGTAAGCAAGCAAAACACCGTTTCTATCATAAATATTTCCGCGCGTGCTTTTTATATCGCGATCTCTTTCACTCGTAATGGTTGCTTTTTTCGCATATTCATCCCCATGTATAATTTGCATCGTAAAGATACGATGAATCAAGGAAAAAAATAACAGGAAGAAGATTATGGACATTGGAAATAAGCGAGAATGAAACATTCCCTTTATTTCATTCCATATTATATCAAGCATTCTTTTTATCCTCCCTTTTTTCTGTCATGGATACATATCGGTACAGACTATGTAGGAGCCGATATAATATTACCGCTAGTAATACGGTATATACAAGCTCTGGAAGCATAATCCGTTTCAGGTAAAAAAGGATATGAATTCTTCCGCGGAGCAAAAATTCCGCAATGTAATAAAAGAAATTATATAATAAATCACTGGTGCTAATTAATAGTAACGGTATCATTAAGTCATCGGTATAATATAATTTATTGAACAAACCGTTCAAATAGCCAATCACCATCAAGATAAGTGCGTATAGTCCAAGTACAGATCCAAAAAAAACGTCCATGAGCAGTCCACATAAAAGCCCTACCCAAATTCCTTCCTTTTCTCCGCCCATATAACCAAATGCTACGGTTAGTATCAATAGCAGATTTGGTGATACTTCTGCAAGCGCTAGTGATTTAAAAACGGTAGTCTGCAATACAAAACTTATCAGAATAACTGCAAGTATAGTAAGAATTCGCTTCATGTTCTATCCTTTCTTACCGCTAATAAGTGGTTGCATCTTTCGGGAGTGTTTTCTTTAATTCGGTAATCACAAGCACGGTATCGAGAGAATCAAACGATACTGCCGGTGTTAAATAACCGGATTTTGTTATATTAGAAGAATCCATGGTAAGCTTATTCACATATCCAATCAAAATGCCTTGTAAATATCGGTCGCTCGTACTAGAAGTGACAATTTCGTCTCCCTCCTTGATATCTGCATCCTTATCAACCAGTTCCATTTCAATAAGACCAGAATCAATTAATTCCAGATTCCCTTTTATATTACAGACATCCGATGTCTTTAATGACATTCCCGTCACATTACTTTTATCATCTATAATGGAGCGAACGATTGCCCAATCATCTCCTGTCTTTGTCACAATTCCTACCAGACCTCCATCCGCTATTACATTCATATTAACACGGATACCATCCTTCGTTCCTTTGTCGATTGTGAACTGATTATACCAGTTGTTGCTGTCGCGGCTTATGACTCTTGCGGCAACCTTTGGATAACTTGCATATTTCTCGTCGAGTTCAAATAGCTTTCGGAGATTTTGTAACTCATATTTTTCCTGCTGCAAAATTTTATTTTCATAGGTCACCTCATCAAGCTGTGCCTTTAATTCTTTATTTTCTGCGGTCAAATCCTGTACCGAATGGAATATCTCCTTTTTTTCGTACAGCCAGGAGCCAAAGGAATTGATTCCTTTTTGCATCGGCGTTACCACCGTTCCCACTGCCTTATTGATCGGGCTTAATTTTTCTGGATATCGGAAGGATATCACAATAAGCATTACGCACAAAAGGGATAGACCTGCCAGAATATATTTAGGCTCTATGGTCATTTTTGTTCTTCTTCTCATAGAAAGAACCTCCAAACAATGTGCTATTTACTTTTTTTCCCGAAGGTCTTTACGACATTGGCCGATAACTTGTTGACACCAACATTTTCAACAAGCTCTCCTAGTCCATTCGCTACGGTATTTTCTGGATCGTCCGCAATATTTACCTTAAGAGCTGTCTCTCTTGAGAATAACTGATCCAAGTTACGAAGCTTTGCGGTACCTCCTGTTAGGTAAATACCAGAGCGATAAATATCGGCTGAGATTTCAGGTGGTGTGCGCTCTAAAATAACTTTGACAGATTCGATAATGGTAATCAAGTGCTCATTTACGACTTCATTAACCTCATCTGAAAAAATTTCCATTTCACAAGGTAGTCCCGTCACAACATTTCTGCCGCAAACAAAAATAGACTCCTTTTCCTGCGGAAAGGCCGAAACTAAATTCATCTTAATGTACTCCGCAGTCTTATCTCCAATTACCAAATTATAGCGCTTCTTTACAAATACCTTAATTGATTCATCAATTTTTCGACCGCCAATCGGAATCAGCTTACTAAGCACGATTCCTCCCAGTGATAAAATGGATATTTCAGTGGTCTCTGCTCCAATATCTACGGTCAAAATACCATGTGCATGATAGATATCAAGTCCCATACCAAGTGCTGTTGCAATCGGCTTTTCAACCATTCCAATGTTTTTACTCTTCACATTTGAATTCGCGATCAAATCATAAAACGATTTTTTTTCTACTTCTGTAATATCAGTAGGCACTGCTATCAAAAATTCAACTGGAGACCCAAACGTGCTCTTTTTCCCAATCAGATCATCAAAGAAATGATTCAAAAGCATCTGCATATGAGCGATTTCTGCAATTACTCCATATTTTACTGGATAAGATACACTAATACCAGCAGGAACCTTTTCATACATTTCATTTGCTTCGTTTCCCACTGCAATCATATTCTTTTTATTTGCAATCGCGACGGCATTGCTTTGATCAAGCACAACGCCTTCTCCCTTTTTATATATTTTTATTTTGCTTGTACCCAAATCGATACCAAACATTCTCTTTGACATTACAAAATCCCTTTCTTTTTTAAACTGATATATCTATTATCACCAATAATGATATGATCCATAAGCTTTATTCCAAGCAAAGTTCCTGCTTCTTCAATTCTTTTTGTAATCAGGACATCTGCATTACTCGGTTCTGGATCCCCGCTTGGATGATTGTGAATCAGAATCATGTGAATTGCCTGGTAACGCAGCGCTTCAATTAAGATTTCCCTGGGCGATAGCAAGGAAGCTGTCGCTGTGCCCATTGAGATGTCCATTTCTTTGATTAGTTTACTTTTGGCATTTAACAGCAAAAGCTTGACCTTTTCAACGGAAAGTCCACGCATCTCCTGCATATAAGCCGTTGCAATTGACTCTGGTGTCGTAAAGTAAAGTCCTCCTTTAGCACTTGCTTTTGCCATTCGTTTCGACAACTCAACAACCGCTAATATCTGCAGTGCCTTAACACATCCGATGCCCTCGATCTGTGTCAGCTCTGGCAAGGTGAGATGAAATACTCCTAACAGCCCATTTTCTTGTGCATGAAGCGAAAGAATGCGGAGAGCTACCTCTGCTGCCCTCTCTTTTTTGGTGCCTGTCCGAATAATCACAGCCAAAAGCTCCGCATCGGATAGATGACTTGCTCCAAGCTTCATAAGCTTTTCATAGGGGCGCTCTGACATCGGTAAATCTTTTGTTTTCAAATGTTTTTCGTTCACGGTGTACTCCTTTTTTCCCTTAATACACCGACTATACGTCAAACTCCACACTACATTTTAGCACAAAAGGACTTATTTGTATACCAGAAATTTCCGACAAATAAGTCCTTTTACAATCATTAATTTTACAATTGAATGAGTTTTTCCTCGTATAATTTCTGAAGAGACATCAGAATACCAAATTTTG
>JASKJZ010000050.1 GCA_030154385.1 Clostridiales bacterium | reverse complement strand
TGCAATCATCAACGTTCCAGCCGCAAGTACAAGTATAAACAAGATAACCGCTATGATATAGATATTTACCATAAAACTATTGCGGCTTTGTCCAATCATTCCGAGAAGAGCCGAATTTTCTGAAACTTGTTCGTCTGACAAATTAAAATCCTCTTTTATTGTATCAATCGCATTTCTCATATCAGCACCGCTCTTAAACTGAACATAATAAGTGTATCCGCTTGTGTCATTGTCTATTTCCCGTATACCATCATAGGACAGAAACAGACCATGCGTATCATCCTTTTGCTGTAAAAGGGTATTGTTGTAAGTTCCAGTAATAACAAAGTTATGCGTGCTACCATCCAATAATACTACTTTTACGGTGTCATTTAACGAAATACCTCGCTCATTTACCAATTGTTTATCCAGCAAGGCTTCATCTGCCGACTGTGGAAAACGGCCACGATTAACGGTAAGACCCATATTGCCGGATATTGCTTTATCGCCTCCCATTATAGCAATCGCTTCTGTTCCAATCGTTCCTTCCCGTGCACTAGAAATCCAACCAGAAACCTCTATTTCAGCGCGTTTTTGAATTACTGATGCTGTTTTATCATCAATATTTTTGAAAGCAACATGCCAATAACCATTTGCCTTGATTTGACCAATCGTCTGTGCTTTTATCATTGCTTCGGCCAAGCCGAAAATAGCAGTAACAAGACGTATCCCCCCAAATCTGTGAGAACACCGTCCAAAACCTGTAGAACCCGGTCAGCCGTGGAAGCGAGACTCCGATTATGCGTAATCATAATAATTGTCTGCTGGTAACGTTTTGACGCGGTTTTCAAAAGTTTACCGCTGTCTCACCTGTGCCATATGTTTTGTTAATCGAATTTACTTCTAATAAATCCATAGCTTATCACGCCTTTCTAAGCAGCTATTTTATAATGTGTTTATAACCACCTGTTAAAAAGTTAACATTGGCACCTTACTCCCAGATGAATTTACGCTTACATTTTAGTAAGGTTGAGAAAATTTAAAATAAATATACTTCCTTTGCCCAACACACTGTCTACTGTGATATTCCCATCATGTGCTTCTACAATTGTTTTTGCGAGCGGTAGTCCAAGGCCAATACCTTGCGTGTCTTTTGAAAAGCGGCTGCGGTAAAATCGCTTAAAAATATGGTGTATATCTTCCGGGTGTATGCCGCTTCCATTGTCTTTTATGATTATCTGTGTGACAGCCGGAAGTCTTTTCCATTCAACAATAATCTGACTTCCTGCATTGGTATGGTCGAGTGCATTTTTCACAATATTACGAATGGCTTCGGTTATCCAATTTCTGTCACAAAAAAGCTGGATATCATCTGATCCTGAAAGGGTGATGCTTTTCTTTTCCTTAATAATACGAAACTCAAAATGTTGATAGATATCATTCATTATATTTGCTATGCTTTCAGAAGCTTTATTCATAATAATAGCCCCTGCATCTAACTTTGTAATTTCCAGGAGATTTTGAACAAGCATTTCTATCCGTTCAATCTCTTTGTCTGACTTTACGGCAAACTCTTTTACAGAGGTAATCTCATCTGGTTTGTCTTGTAAAAGCCCGTTGTAGATTGCAAGAGCGGCAAGCGGGGTTTTTAGCTGATGTGAAATATCGGATATAGTACCTTTTAAAAACTCTTTCAATTTCTGCTCTTTTGTCGCATGAGCATTGAGCGCTGTTGCCAATGTATTGACTGTATGAAAGAGTTTATACAGACTACCTTCTTTATCGCAATCAATTCGGATATCCGTGTTTCCTGAACAATATAAGTTTATTTGAGATATGGCTTCTTCCATAATCTGATTTTGCTTATGAAAATATATAAAACAAGCTCTTAGAATGCACAAAGAAGCAAGCAAAGACAGAATTAGTATGACAAGGTTCCATGTGCCGTAAAACAGCCATACAAAAAACTGCAATAAAAGTATAAACCCGCCCAGGATAAACGATATTGTGGCAAAAAAAGTTTTGATATCCTTATTCGTAAAAATCTTCACTTGTCCACCTCAATTCAACCCATTCCATTTGTATCCCATACCCCTGACAGTCAGCAGTATTTGGGGATCACTTGGATTGTCTTCAATCTTCATTCTTAGCCTGCGAATATATACCGCCAATGTATTATCGTCTACATAACTGCCCTCACCGCCCCATAATTTATCTAAAATTTTTTCTTTCGATAGAATAATGTTAGGATTTTGCATGAACAGACAAAGCAACCGATACTTGGCTGTGGTTAAATCCAAAAGCTGGTTGTCTTTATAAACTTGTCCTTGCAACAATAATACTTTTAATCCGTTCGATATGATTTCTGTATTTGTCGTTCCAAAGTTCATTGCTCTTCGAAGCAAAGCGTTTATTCTCGATACGAAAACACCTAATTTAAAGGGCTTGGTGATATAATCGTCACCACCAATGTCAAGACCTGTAACAATACTTATTTCTTCATCAGAGGCAGTTAAAAAGATAATCGGCACTTTGGATACCTGACGTACTTTTTGACAAACCTCAAAACCAGATCCATCTGGCAAAACTACGTCCAATATTAATAAATCATATTTACCATCTGCCCATATGGTATTGGCTTCCCTAACAGTTCGGGCAATATCTAATTCAAAATCATTCCTTTTTAGTAAACAGGAAAGCCCATCAATCAGGCTTAAATCATCCTCAAGAAGTAATAGTCTGTTCATTCGTTTTCCCTCCTTTTGTGTAATAAGTATAAGGAATGGCGATGAAAAGTGACCGTAATCTTTTTCACCCTTTTCGCTATTGATTCTACGAATTGCCCTATCCGTGGCAATCTGGGCAGGAGACGATTGCATAATGTTCCCCAATTGCCTTTTGCCCCAGCAGCAAATCCTTGGTTTCCAGGCTCAGAAGTATCGTTTCATGAATGGTTAGGAGGCGCTGCCATTCCTCACCTGTAGCATGCAGCACTACCTCTTCAATTTGAGCACTGCATACATTAGAAAGTGACCCCATGATATTTAGAAGCAGTTTATTTTGACTGCTTAATAAAATGGTATCATGAAACGTTTGGTCCCACTTCGCACGAGCGCTTCCCGTACTATTCTTCATATTGGTTAGAATTTGACGAAGCGTTTCCAGCTGGTTGTCCTCCATTCGTTCGAGTGCACATTCAAAGGCATGCCCCTCCATTATCCTTCGAAGGCTTCCAATCTGCTGATAATCAATTTGATTCAAAACCAACATCAGCTCCATCGACTGCGTCAGGTATTTTTCCATATCGGTGACCAGATAGTTTCCAGAGCCTTGCCGGCTCTCAACCATGCCAAGTGCCTCCATTATACGAATCGCCTCTCGAATCGAATAACGTCCCATTAAAAGTGTCTGGGCTAGTTCTCGCTCTGTAGGAAGCTTATCCCCAAGACCAATCTCCCCCCTTGCAATCTGCTCCTTGATATAGGTCATTACTTTTTGATATTCACGTTCCATAGGGTTCCCCTTTCACTCGTTATAATCCTATTTTTACATGAAATTGGAAAAAATAGAAGCTCCTATGACCGTGATAAGCCCTGCTACTGCTATCGCAAGACTACTCATCGCGCCCTCTATTTCTCCCATTTCCATCGCTTTTGCGGTACCAATCGCATGCGCCGAGGTACCAAGGGCAATCCCTTTTGCAATCGGCTCTTTAATCCCAAACCGCTGACAGACAAACTCCCCAATCATATTTCCCCAGACTCCTGTCACAAGAATCACCGCAACGGTAATCGTTACAATACCACCAAGCTCCTCGGATACTCCCATTCCAATGGCCGTCGTTATGGATTTTGGAAGCAGGGTCGCATATTGTGCATGCGAAAAGTGAAACAAAAGAGAAAAACACAGAATACTCACCAGACTTGCAAGCACTCCCGATACAATTCCAGTAAGGATTGCGACAACATGATTTTTAAGAAGTGTCAGTTGTTCATAAAGCGGTACCGCCAGGCAGATTGTAGCCGGCGTCAAAAGATAGCTAAGATATTTTGCCCCACTGTTATACTCCTTATAATCCACATGAAAAATCAACAAGACCGCAATCACAAACAAAATTGCGATTAACAGTGGATTGCAAAGAGATGACTTTGTTTTACGCTTTAGAAACAGTCCAATCTCATACCCTAACATGCTAATCAGTACACCAAACACCGCTGACTCTATAAATAGCTGATGTATCATTTCTTATTCCCCCTTCGAATCACAAATTGTGTCATACGTCCCGATATGACCATCACAAGGATGGTTGTAAGGAGGGTAATCACACACAATGGCACCACGATTACGAAAACCTGCTCCCACGCAGTTGTAATACCCACCGCAGCTGGTATGAACATCAGCGGCATAATCTCAATCAGAAACAGCGCTGTCTCCTTGATCTGCCCGACGCGAATCCATTTTTTACAAAGCGCAATGAATAGTATCAGGAGTCCATATATACTTGCTGGAATTGGAAATGGCAGCAAAAAGTGACAAATTTCACCCAAAAAGGACATCCCTAAAATAATTCCAAACTGCTTTAAAAACTTCATTCTCTTCACCTATGTACTTTCCTAAAAATAGCCAGTATAAATTGGTGTTACCAATTTATACTGGCTATTTTACATGCTAGATGGAGTCCCGTCAATTCTTTTTACAGCTTATCCGAAAATTCCTTTAAAAATTTGGCATTTTCATTTAGCTTTGCGATACTTTGTGTTATTTCGTTTAGTTTTTCTACCTGCTCTAATAAGAGATTGGCTGCTTCGCTTCCATCCTTTGAAATCACATTTACTGTTTCCTTCATGTCATGTACCGTCCGCTCAATATTACTAGCTGACTCTTTTGTCGTAAGTGACATTTTTTCGATTTCCTTGGCAACAACTGAAAATCCTCTTCCAGCCTCACCTACGCGAGCCGCCTCAATCGAAGCATTTAATCCCATCATCTTACTGCTTGCCGCAATTTTTTGAATAAAGGCTAAAACCTCTGCCATCTTCTCTGCCTGCTTGATTAGAGTATCCATCTTTTCCGTAATCTGCAGCACCTCGGAGGAGGACTTATGGATTCCGGTGGTGACCTCATGAATTTCGTTGGCCGATGCATCCAGCTTATCGGATAGCTCTGTTACTGTATTTTTCACCATATGAGAGCGCTCTAACCCCTTTGCCATAACAAAACAACCAATAACGGTTCCATCCTTCTCCTTAATCGGCAGGGCGATGGATTTAAACGGTATTCCATATATGTGTGCTGGCATTTCCTTCGTAAATAGTTTTCCTGTATTCATAGCGGTTCTTGTTGCACTCTCCTGCGGTATCACATCCCCTTGCTTTAACTTTAGATTCAGTTCATCCGTAAATAGAACATATAAAAATTCATTTCGATCCGTAATCGCAAGCGATGCTGGCTCATCAAAAAGCTGTGGGATGTAGGGTGCAATTTCAATAAAATGATCAATGGTTGTCATATATAATTCCTCCTTCGTATTATGCCTCATATCCTGTCTTCCTTCCATCACCCATCTACATGATATTCATACTTTTAATTTATTACTATCTTATCATCCAAGCCTTGATTTCGCAATTACTTTTATTGGTATAAAACGGAAAACAGAGCATCGCCATATCCCTTTTAGCCATGCTCTGTTCTCAAATTTCATTTTTATAATTTGATTACTGTTTTCTTATATTCTTCATTTAAAATTTGGCCAACTGCATTGTAAATCGCCGAGCATCCGCAAAAAATCCCCACATAGCCTGCCAGCGTATGTACCGCTTCGCTTCCAGTGAAGTTTGCAATCGCAAGCAAGAAAAACAGAAGGGTAAGGGTTCCAAATACAACCTGGGCGGTACGCGTATGACGAAGGGTTCCAATAAACATGAACAGGGTAAAAACGCCCCAAAGTCCAAGATAGAATCCCATACTCATCGCATCCGCAGCTTCGATTGAAGAAAATGGATGAATCCAAATCAAAATCAAAGACCACCAAAAGAATCCGTATGCGGTAAAGGCTGTCGCCCCAAAGGTATTCCCTTTTTTGAATTCCATCAATCCTGCAATGATCTGAGCCGCTCCTCCCATCGCAAATCCCATCGCAATGATAACCATCGACAGTGGGATAAATCCTGCATTGTGAATATTTAACAAGCAGGTCGTCATTCCAAATCCAAGCAGTCCCAGTGGAGCAGGATTAGCAATTATGTTGTTTTCTTGTTGTGTTGACATGTTATATTTCCTTTTCTATATTATTTTTCAGTGCGTGTTCCATTTTAACAGCTTGTTTGACAGAAAACAACAAAATAATAACAAAAAGAGTAGCAAAAAAAGAGGGAAATAAAAAAAAGCTTGCTTATATGAAATCTTATGATATACTAATACAAAAAAAGCAGAGTAGAAATGTGCGCGTTAAGTGCTGATTGGACAGGGAGTTGCCAATCGGACGAAAAGATATCTTGCGGTGCATGTTTCGCATCCCGCTGCTACAGGAAAGATGTTCTTATTTTAATGTGAGCAAACCTCTTTTTGTAGTAAAGGACTGCAAAGGAGGTTATTTTTATGAAGTTTTTTCAATCATTGTTTCAAACATCTTCAAAAGAGCTGAAGAATCTAAAAAGTATCACACTACTCGCTATGCTGGGCGCACTCTCGATTGTATTGGGCTATTTTACCATTATGCCACTACCCTCGATCAAAATCAATGCAACCTTTCTTCCAAACGAATTTGTCTACTACTTGTTTGGTCCCGTGACCGGGGCAATCTTTGGCGCATCCATGGATGTTTTGACTTATCTGATTCGTCCAACTGGCCCCTTTTTCTTTGGCTTTACCTTAAGCGCCTGCCTGAACGGATTTCTTTTTGGCATCCTTTTATACAAGCGTCCCCTTAGCCTCTTAAGGATTGCCACTGCCAATCTGCTCCAAATGATTTTCATCAACTTGCTATTAAACACCTATTGGATTTCGATGCTATATGGCACTCCATTCCTGGTTCTCTTACCTGCCCGATTTTTTAAGGCAATCGTGATGCTGCCCATCGAAACCACACTGTTTTATTTATTTGTTAAGGCCGTCGAAGCAACCAAGGTCTTACGCACCCTTCATTCCGCATAACAGTTTGAAAGAGGGAGTAATTCACTCCCTCTTTCTCTCATGTGTTTTGCTTATTCCGTGATTACTAATATCTTATAACAATACGTTTTATCATTTTGTCTAATCTTTACTGAAACAATACAGTTTCCTGCCCCAATCCCCTTTATCACACCAGACTTCGAAACACTGGCAACACCTGTGTTATCGCTGGTATAGGTCACAACAGCATCCTCTGCTACCTGTTCCAAACGGATTTTTGTTTTATTTCCAAGGGAAACTCTCTTATAAATATTGAATACCGGAAGAGAGGTCGAAACCGTGACTGCAGCATCTTTTGAAACCGTACGATTAAATGGCATCCCATCTTGTACTTTAACCTTAAGCTTCACCTGATACAAGGAGCCCTTTTGCGCAATCGTAGCGGTCACCGTAGCCATTCCGTTCTTGACTGCTGTTATCGTGCCATCCGATGTAACGGAGATCACCTTCGAATTGGAAGAAGCATAAGAAACCGAAGCATTACTCTTTACTCCAGTAAACGTAAACGAAAAGCGATTTCCTTCACTCATATTCTTCACAAGATGGAATACGGGAACATCGGTCACCGTTTTTGTCTTATCATATGCAACAACCTCTAAGGTATAGGTGAAGGAGGTGTTATCGGTATACATAACGACCAATGGGTAGGTTCCATCTGCCATGCCATCCACAGCCTCCTTCTTTAGGGTAAGCTCCCCTTTGCTGATTTCATAGAAATCGGAAGAAAGCATCGTTCCATTCCAAACAATCTTTTTCAAGCTTTTACCCGTCTCTAACGGAACGGATAAATCCTTTGGATTTGTTGTTTCATAAGAAATTGGTATTTCAACGTCGGTATTTTTCACGTTTGTAGTCCCACCACTTTGCTCTGTATATTGAATCGCATAGGTAGAATAGGCATCTGATTCAAAACTCACTTGTTTGCTATCCTCGGATAAGGAAGCACCTAGTTTTGCGATTACCCCATCATGCAGTCGATACACGCCGATGTCATAGCCTCCTTGTAAGGACTCTGGAAGTGTCAGCGTAACCTTTATGGGCACTAACGTATTGTGAATTTGTGTCTCGACGGGTGTCCCACTATCCGTAGTCACCGATTTCACCATCGTTAGATCAAGGAACTTCAAATTTCCACCAATGGAAGCAGTAAGTGCCGCCATATCTGTGCTGCTTATGGCGGAGAGATCTGTATTTGCAACAAGCTCTACATTAACAACTACATCGTGACTATTATCTGCTACATCACTGATATCCACTGCATTTTCTAAATTGATTTTATCTGCTGATATCCAATCTCCCGTTGCCCAAGCACCATACTTGACCACCTTAGAGCTTACCTTCTGCCATTTTGCTCCAAGTGATACAAAGGATATCGTATAGGTCTCACCCTTTACGGTAAAGGTTACGGTCTTGTCGGTTGCAGATACAGAAGCTGGAACGGTAATATCATACGAGCCGTCCTTGTTTTGTGTATAGTTAATGTTTGCATTTCCTGTATTCACAGAAAGCTCCGTATTCCTTGGAGTGACACTGTATTCTGGTGCCACATTCACCTGGATGGTTGCATCCGATGTAGAAGTGTCATACACATAGACCAAGAAGGTATTTGCTCCAACTCCAGGCTGAGCCTTTGTTTGTGTAGTTTGCGTTCCGCCCGCTCCATCGAAAAGCTTCTGTGTAACCGTAACACCAACTATCTGAATTTCATTTGCCTTTACTTCATCCTGTGCCTTTTTTGTGGTAAAGCTCCAGCTTTCCTTCCCATCAAGCGCCGCTAATGGGTTATCACTAGCATCCTTCACAAAGCCTTTCGTAAGCGAAACATAATAAGTTTCATTGTTATCTAAGGTAACCAATGGGTTCACCCTTACCACATTTCCACTGATGCGAACGGTGTTACTTGCAGCGGCTACGGTATAAACAACCGCATCGTCACTGGCTCTGCGAATATATAAATAACCCTCCCCTTTTTTCACCGACTCGCTCATGTTCCATTCAATTACAGGTGCTACTGCTACCTGTTTGTCTCCCTTGACCGGCGAAACGATTTTTGCAACCGTTGGTGCAATCAAGTCTACCTCATAAGGACCCACATAGGAAATTGTCTTATTTCCAAGCTTATCCACTACCAGATAATGGATATAGTACGTTCCCTCCTGATTTGCAAAGGATGTCGTATAGGTGTTGTTGTATTGATATGGCAACGCATTCCATGCTTCCTCGGTTGGTGCAGTGTTCGAAGTGGTTACCAGAGCCTTGGCCTTTAAAAATCCACTTCCCTCATCCAAAAAACTAATCTGCACATCCGCATTCCCCTCTGTGATAGCTCCGGCCTTAGGGGAAGCCGTTACGGTTGGTCCCTCTTGATCCACAACAATTGTAAAAAATCTTGCAACTCGATTGGAAGTATTCACACCATTGTTTGCTGTCAGATATACCGCATAGGTCCCTGCTGACAAAGAAGTGGTGTCAATTGTATAAGTTCCATTCGTGCCTGTGGCTGGATCAATGGTAAAGCCTGCTCCCGTCGCACACGAAAAGCTGCTCGTAATCGACCTTCCATATATATCATAGCTCTTATCCTTCACCTGGATTAGATTAGAGCCACTGATTGCTTCCCCGGTTGCATTTCTTACAATCTTATGCGTAGAGAGCGAAAAATCAGCAATTGGAAGGGCAGACTGTGTCACATCATAAGAAACCTGTTGTGATACCGTCGAACTCACTCCCCACACATCCGTTACCGTCAACGCTACGAGATATAATTTCCCTTGTTCCATCGGAGTCAGAACCGCATTTTGACTGGCATCCTGAGGCAGTACCGTAAATGCCCCGCCCGAAGCAACCTCAAGGTATTTCCAAACACTTGTTAAGGTGCCTCCTTCTGCATCGGTTGAAGTATTGGTAAGTGACGCCGATATGGCTCCTTGGCTTGCTACTGCTACCTGAAAGGATGCATCCGGTGCATCATTTATCACAATTGTTTTGACTAAATGTACGCTATCGGCTACTTTATAGTAAATTAGATACTTTCCTGCATTCGTAAAATCAGGCGAAAGATTCGATGTCGTAGTCGTGGAAATGAGTGTCCCTGTCGTATCGTATGATTGCACAATCCATTTCCCATCCGGATACTCCTCATCCGCTGTATTGGACGCGCTTGCACCCGATACCGTTAGAACCACATCACTTCCTTTATTGACAACAACGGCATCCCCATCCATCTGAATGCCAGACTCTTCTTGATAGCGTTCCACCACCGTATCGGCTATTTTCCCGATTTGCTCAGAAAGCGTATCGGTGTCGCTATCATCAACATTGACTAATATTCCCTTTAAATCATTCTTCAACAGAAACTCTTGTGACTCTTCCTTATTGTCATCCGAGCACCAACCAACATAATAGATATCCTCATTTTGCAAACGGTTGATAAGCTCTCCTGTCGTTTCCTCGTCTTCAAAATCTTTAATGGGTTCTTCATTTA
>JASKJZ010000049.1 GCA_030154385.1 Clostridiales bacterium | reverse complement strand
TCCCCTGCCACCATCTCATCCTCAACCTGTGGAAGATTGACAAATACCAGCTCTCCCAGTGTCTTCTGCGCATAATCCGTAAGTCCAATAATTGCAGTTCCATCGGTTTCATATTTCACCCATTCATGTGTTTTGGTAAAAAATAATTGTTCTGCTCCCATAATAGCACTCCTTTTCCATTCATTATTTGCGTTTATAAAACGGCAGGGAAACCACATTTGCCGTAACCTCTCTTCCTCGTACATCGACCGACACCGTATTACCAGGAACTGCCACATCTACGTCTAACAGCGCCATAGCAGCGGCATAACCTAAATAAGGAAGGTGTGTTCCCGAGGTGGTAATCCCTACTTGTTTCCCCTCAAAAAATACAGGGTACCCTTCGCGTAGTATACCCCGTCCAATTGCCTTTAGACCCACTCGCTTTTTGTTTACCTCTTCCATCCTTGGTAAACCGCTCTTTCCAATAAAGTCTCCCTTATTTCTCTTAACCGCAAAGGAAAGACCTGCCTCAATCGGATTGATTTCTTCATTCATTTCATGTCCATACAACGGCATCGCTGCCTCAAGACGCAGGGTATCTCTGGCTCCAAGCCCGCAAGGCAGAATCGAAAATGCTTCGCCTGCCTCCATCAGTGCCTCCCATAATGGCACTGCATCCTTTTGATCCACATAAAGCTCAAACCCATCCTCTCCCGTATAACCAGTTCTAGAAATCATGCAGGGAAAACCTGCAACCACTTGATCAAATTTCGCATAGTAATACTTTTGCGGAATGGACGCCACCTTAGTCAGCTTTTTAAGAACAGCCTCAGCCTCAGGTCCTTGCAGGGCGATTTGTGCGATTTGCTCTGAACGATCCTCCAGTATCGCCGCTCCAAACACATGCTCCTTCATCCATTGATAGTCCTTCTCCTTGTTTGCAGCATTTACCACAATAAAATAGTCCTGCTCCCCTCGTTTGTAAACGATGAGATCGTCCACCGTTCCTCCCGTTTCATTGCACATCGGACTGTATCTTGCTTGCCCAACCTCTAGATTAAAAAAATCATTGGTCAAAAGCTGCTGAAGATTTAATAATGCATCCTCACCCCTGCATATTATTTCTCCCATGTGTGAGACATCGAATATACCAACCCTTTCTCGAACGGCCATATGCTCCTTCATAATGCCTGCCTCATACTGTACGGGAAGAAGATACCCGGCAAAGGGAACGATTTTTCCATGATACTTCACATGCATTTCATATAATGGTGTTTTTTTCTCCATACATACCTCCTCATTTTTTATAAGAAAAAGAGACAGATAGGCACACCTAAATAAGGTCTGCTATCTGCCTCTGTCCTTTTACCTGAAAGATTGACTTCTTCGGTACATAAATGTTCTCCAGAGTCTCGTCCAAATCCGATCCTTTTGCCTGAGAGTTTTCGCTTTCCCCTTCGGCGGCACTAGTCTTGCACTCTCTCGGATTTATCAACCGATTTTGCTATTACTTTGATAGTAGCAAAGGAGCAATCCTCTGTCAATTGCTTTTTTTAACTAAAGCCATAAAGCCATCACTATAGGCCATCTCTCCATCCGACAGCACCCATAATGCTTCGGTATCTGGCATGCTCTCAATTAGTTTTTGTCCCTCCACTAGCGACAGGTCAAAGATTGCTGTTGAAAGACCGTCAGCCAGCCCAGAATCCTTACTAATAATGGAAACGGATAGATAGTTATTTTGCGGCATAAGGGTGTGGGTATTAATGATGTGATGATACTTTTTGCCCTCGACGGTATAATACCGTTCATACACACCACTGGTCACCAGCGAATATCCTTCTAAATTTAGTACAAATAATGCTTCGTCCTTGTCATCCAATCCAGGATTTTGAATACCAACACTCCATGGAATTTCTTCGCCTTCACCAGAAAGCTTATGGCCAATGGTTCGTACGTTGCCCCCTACTGAGAGCATCCCATTGGTAAAGCCCTGAGAAATGGCATAGCGGCTCACCATCTCAGTCGCGTAGCCCTTCGCGATTGCTCCCACATCCAGGCTCATCTTAGCATCCTTTAAATACACCGTAGAAGCTGCTTCATCAATGATGACATCCTCTATACTCGTGTGCTTCGCCGCTTCCTTTAATTCTTCCATAGGCGGCAGCTTGGCATGCTCTGGGTCATCAATTCCAGCGGTACGGTACGCATGCCAAATGGAAAGAACGGCACCAAAGGCCACATTGGTGTTGCCCTCTGTCTTTTCGTAAACGCTTTTGGAAAACAAAAGAAGATTAATGATCTTTTGATCAACTTTGACTGGTTCTTTTCCTGCATTGTCATTAATGGTCTTAATATTGTTGATTCCCTCATAATCATGATAAATATCGTAGAGCTTATGATATTCCATTAATTGATCATAAATCATCTGTGTCTTTTCTTTAAATTCTGCTTCGTCCTTCGCATAACCGACTATCGTGGTGACTGTATCAAATAACTCCAGAAAGCTAGCTTCATATCGCGTTTCCTTTTTGCTTGTGCAAGCGTTTAAATTGATGAGCAATACTGCTATTAGGACGACTGCCATTACTTTTTTCATTGGTTACTTCCTCACATACAAAAATGGGGATGCTTCCATCCCCATTTCATTCATTTATTTGTCACAATACCTAGTATTGCACATTTATTGTACACTTGCAACTGCTTTTTCTACAACTCCAATAAATGGTGCGATGTGAACCGTAACTGAGCTAATCAGGTCTGCATCTTTTGCTTTGCCTTCTTCCGAAACAGCAATTCCTTTTACTTCATCGGCTGTTTTTCCCGTTACATAAGCAGAAAATGCATCTGCTTGCTCATACCATTCTTTTCCAATTTCCGACTTCGCCTTCATACCATAAGCATCCTTTAACTCCTGCTTGGTAAGCTGTGCTGCCGTCAAATCAGTTGTAATGGTTCCTGTTGTGTCAAAGTTTACCGAACCCTGAGACGCATCCACGATACAGCTTGTGATAGCTCCATCTGCATTGGTTGTAACTGCAGAATAGTAAGAATATGCCTGTGCAAGTCCTTCGCCCTCTGCACTTGCATCTTTTGAACCAGAAATATCGGTATTAACTGCCATACCTAGCTTATCGCCTGCATTGGCTCCCAATTCTTTTGCACTTGCTACTGCCTTTTCAACCGTTGCCATAAAATCACCAATGTGGATCGTTACCGATGAAGTCAAATCTGCATCCGTTGCAATTCCTTCTTCATTCACCGCAATTCCTTTTACTTCATCTGCTGTTTTTCCTACCACATAAGCGGCAAATGCACTAGCCTGCTCATTCCATTCTTTTCCAATACCAGATTTAGCTGCCATACCATATGCTGCTCCAATTTCCTGCTTTGACTGGATAGGTGAATTCAAATCAGATGTAATTTTTCCTTCTTTGGAAAAGTTAATCTTTGTTTGTGCAGCATCAATTTTACAATCGACGATGGTTCCATTACCATCTACTAAGACTGCTACGATGGTAGAATAAACCTGTGCTACTCCATCTTCATCTGCGGCACTTGTGGAGTCTGCTACCGAAGTTGTTACCGCAATACCCGTTTTTAAAGCTCCAGATACATCCGTTGTGCCTTCGTCTGATGTTGCAGCACTCTCAGTTGGTGCTGGTGTTGCTTGATTATCTGCAGTATCCTTTGCATCATTTCCAGCACCGCATCCAGCAAGCACCGACGCACTAAGCATTGCGCCAAGGAATAAAGCTATTATTTTTTTCATATAAAACCTCCTACTGCCACCTATGGCGGCCTGTTATTATTTTATTGCTATCCAACTCGTTAGAATTGGAAGAATAAACAAAGTACCAGAGCCAATATGTTACCTCCCATAATCAAAATAAAGTTTTGAATGGAGCACACAAAAGTCTCTTCTTTCATTTGTTTTTGATAAAATGTATGAATATTTTTTTGCACCGGAATCATTGATAGCAAAGAAACCAGATATATCGGGGGCAAAATCCGAAATACAACCATTAGAATGCTTGCAAAATAGGTTATATAATAAAGTCCCGCAAAAAGAGGCAGCGCATATTCACCTATGTAGTAAGGAAGTGTGTAGCGTTTCACCGTAATATCTTTTTCCAAATCGCAGATATTGTTTGCTAACATAATGTTTGCTGTTACACAAAAAGGCGTCACACAAAGAAGCAGCAAAGTACCAATTGAAAGAACCTTAAGCTCCAGCGATATCGATTCTACGCTTAGATGATAGCTTAGATACGTGCCCTCTGGTGAATTGATGTAGGCCAGCAAAAAAGGTATCATAGCGCCATAAAAGAAACCAGAAAACACTTCTCCCAGTGGCTGTCTGGAGATTGGAATTGGCCCATAGGTGTAAAAAACACCGCAGAAAAAGCAAAGTCCACCCACTACTAAGACAACCAAATCTGTTTCATAGGCCAGATATAAACCAAGCCCTGTACTTACGGCAAAAAGACCATATATAAGAAATCGTGCTCGCTTCCGTTCAAATGGAAGAATTTGTCCATTGTCCTTTGAATCAATATAGTTATTGATTGCCGTCGTCGTCAAATCAAACAAAAACATAGCCATAAAAAAGACAATCGTCTCTTTCCATGCAAGTGTTCGTCCTTGATACAGTAAAAATAACAGCGTAAGCAAAAAGGTAAAGGTACTTGTTATTTTTGTTTTTATCTCGACATAATCTAAAAATCTTAGAATCAAACGATTGCCCCTCCTATCGCCGCATTGCTTTTGTCAAAATAACGGTAATACGCTCCTTCTTTTCTGCTGTAAGCGTCATATCTTCCATACAACGCAGTGCCTTTTCGTAATACCTTGAGGCAACCATTCTGGTAAAATCTAGACCACCCGACTTTTTAACTGCCTCGTTAATATCCACTCGGGATAGTTTGTGTTCCTGCGCCTTTTTTTTAAGCCCTTCTGTTTTTTGAAATGCGTGAATTAGCGGCAGGGTAATCACACCATTTTCAAAATCAGTTTGAATTGGTTTATTTGCCTCTTCCAAGGTTGCTTCAAAATCCATACAATCATCCGTCAACTGAAAGATCATACCGGCACAGAACCCAATCTTTCGATAATAATTTGCTTCCTTTTGCTCAACTCCTGAAAGAAGCGCTCCTGTATAAAAGGAAGCTTCAAACAATGCCGCTGTTTTTCCCGATATGATTTTTAGATAACGATAAACGGACAAAGCAGGGTTATCATTGTTGATGTGCTGTTCCAGCTCACCAAGGCAGAGCCTACTAATATAATCTGGCATTGTAAAATCCATATCTTTATGATTTTTTGCCGCCTCCGATACCATGCGAAGAGCCATACTAAGCAAATAATCTCCGCATATGACCGCCGTCCGCTTTCCATATTTTTTTTGTAAGGTCATATTTCCTCTGCGAAGACTGGAATCATCCATAACATCATCGTGTACCAAGGAAGCCAAATGGATAATTTCTATGGCTGCCGCCACATAAACAGCATCGCCAGGGATACAGCCATCTGGTTTTTGCGCACAGGATATCACAGAAACAGCACGAATGTACTTTCCTTGTGAAGCAGCAAGATGTGTCAAATACTCGCGAATTAATCGGGGGGATCGAAGCAGTGCCTGCTCTACCTCCACTTTTACAAGTGCAAGTCCCTCCTCATAGCTTGTTATCTCTCTATTTTTATCCATATTTGTATTTTTAATCATGATAGATATACAACTTTCTAATGAATGGTAACCGCTTCCACCACTTCTTTAGAACTGGCATAGCATAATAGTCAAGTCCAAGCGTTCTACCTGCTCCAATGAGTACTGCAATTCCTGCAAAAATCATCCAAAATGTTCCAAGATAAAGTCCCGTTGTGCAAACGAACATAAATTGGAGTATGAGTGAAAAGAAAGCTGCCGGACTGGTAAATAAGCCGCCGATTAAGGCAAGTCCAATTAATATTTCCGCAACCACAATAAAAATCTGCATCGCTATTTGCACATTGTCATTTGGAAGAATGAATTTATTTAAAAACCAATTCATGGCAGGAATATCAAGCTTAAACGCATAGTCACTAAGCGTTGAGGCAGCCAAATCCTTTCCAGATACAAAAATCACTTTGATTAAACCAAGGAAATCAAAATTTAACAAAACATGCCCTACTGCCTGTACCGCTGCTTCTGCTCCACCAGTCGCTGCTCCTGTTGCAGAGGATACCGCGTCGGCTGCACCCGCTGCCCCCTGTGCCGCTCCTTCTGCTGCTGTTGTGGCGGAAGATACTGCATCCACCGCAGTTGTTGTTGCAGTATTCAACGTATTTAGAATACTTTCGTACCAGCTATTCGCACCACCAAAAAAGCCAGTAAGCATTGGTTTTTCAAACCATCCCTCTATAACTTTCATAATTCCTTCAAACAACCAGACAGCACCAAGCCAGACACGAACAGGTACCAGTAAAAAGCTAGGCGTACGGTTGGAAAAATGTCCTCCTACGAAGCTTCTTTGGTTGCGAATTGTAAAAAACTCATGCTTCATATAATGAAAAACCTTATTCCAACCTAGCACTTGAATAAAATAGATGATATTAATAAAGTGCTTTGCAAACATTGCCAAAAATGATGGGAGAGAGAAGAAATGTCCCGGAAGTCCAACATAGGCAACTCCATATCTTCCGCCAATGCTTACCATAACGCCATGGAAGGCAGGCTTATATTCTTTCCTTTGTTTCTGTCCCGTAACCGCTGCTACGATATTATGTGCCACCGTTTCTGCACTTTGTTCACAGTTTTCTACCATTTGAGGAACCGCCTGCTTCTCTCCCTCCGGAACATAGTACATATTGTCACCGATTACATAGACATCCTCTTGTTTGGTCGAACGAAGATAAGAATCCACCTCAATCCGTCCGCCTCGCTTTGTCTCTAGGGAAGCACCGGCTTGCATGGTAATATCACTGCCCTCAATACCTGCTGCCCAAATGATCGTACCAGCTTCCTCATGTATAATTTGATCGTCTTTTTTTAATTCAATAAAATTTTCACCAATTGAAGTCACCATTGTGTTGAGCAGTAAAGTGACTCCCATTTTTTCAAGACGCCTTACGACTTTAGCAGACAGCTTCTCTGGAAGGTTAGGTATTGGGCGACTCAGCCCATCGACGTTAAATAACCTAACTTCTTTTCGCTCAATTTCAAACTGTTCGCAAAGAATTGGAACATATTCAGCAAGCTCCCCAATCATTTCGATTCCAGTAAAGCCAGCTCCTGCAACATAAAAGGTCAAAAGCTCTTTTCGTTTTTGAGCATTTGTTTCCGTTGCCGCCAAACGAAAGCACTCCACAATACGCTCCTTTAGTAACACGGCATCTTCATACGACCAAAGCTTAAAGGCATGTTCTTTAGCTCCGGGTATTCCATAAAACATAGGTTTCGAGCCAGCCGCCAATATTAAATAATCGTAAGCATAGGCGGAAAGTTCGCCTGTCACTTCTTTTTTTTCATAATCAATGGAAGTGATTGTGTCCATCACCACGTTCACATTTCTTCCTGCAAATACTTTTTTTAAGCTAATCTTAATGCTATCCTCTTCCACACGGTTCGCAGCTACCTCATGGAGCTCCGTTAACATCGTGTGAAAAGGATTTTTATCAATAATTGTAACACTGACTTCTTCTTTTTTTAATCGCTTCGCAATTTTCTTTGCAGTCAAGATACCAGAATATCCAGCACCTACAATCACAATATTTTTCTTCATATTTTTCTCCATTTCCAATTACAAAAGGCTATCCATAGTATGTACGATTGACAGTTTTTTAACGCTTACATTTAAAAGAAATCGCTTATACATAGCATCTCTATTATCATACTATTATAGTATGGTTTCATATTATCAAATTTTGTAAATTTTATCAACCCTTTTTTTTATCCTAATTTTACCATACATGAAATACCTCGTGATTTTTTTCACTTCATACATTATTATATTTAAATTTTCTTTTTGTGTCTTATTGATAAAATTTATTATTTAGCAAGTTTAAATACTATAAATATGTATCATTTTGATTGCAAAAATAGGTGGATTTTACAGGTTCAATTCCTAGCAAATAGATGGATTCCGCACTTTTAATACTGATAGGAAATAAACTACAAAAAAGACCGTAGCTTCCATAATTTTTTCATCATAGAAACTACGGCCTCCGCCTTAATTGATTAATCGAAGAAGCTTTTCAAGTATACTAACCTTTACAAACCAAGGGATCCAATTAATTTTGGAATATAATTAACCAACGCAGATACTGTCATAATAAGCGCAAATCCGTAGCTGATCACCATACATACCTGAAGGAAAATAGGCTGCTTTAAACCTTGATTTACATCTTTTCGGAAAATCATACGACTAACAAAGAAACCACCAAATGGCGTTGCAATAGCGGTTGCGATATTTGCAGCAAATATCAACTGTGTTGGAGATCCTCCATATGTGTAGCAGATAATCGCCGCAAAAGCAATACATAGCAGGCATCCTATACGAATGAATTTTGACTCCAAATTTACAGGCTTATCAATTCCTGCAGCTAAAAGCACCATACCTCTTTGAGTATTGCCGAGTAAAGAGGAAAATCCAGCAGCTAACAAAGCAACTCCCATAATAATTGGCGCTGCTTTCCCAAGAAATGGCACTAGTAACTCCCCAAGCTGAGCAGGAGCTTTAATTGAAATTCCTGCAGGATTCAGTACGATTGCTCCAACTAATACTATGGCACCAGAAATAAGGATTACAGAAATAACATGAGCTAATGCGTCGGCAAACATGATCCCATTAAATAAATCTTCCTTTTTCCACTTTTTTTCAACACCTAAGTAGGTCGCATAGATACCAGCCGTAATGGCAGCATTTGTACTAACATAAGCAAGTGCTGTCGTTAAACTTCCATCTGCAATCCTCCACTGAACAAGTCCTTTTCCAAATTCACCCCAGACTGGTCCTCCTGTTGCAACTAATGTAGCATAAAAGCAAATAATCATACCCAATATACAAACCGTAATGATCTTTTCAACTTTTGAATATACACCCTTTGTAAAATAGCAAAGAAGAATGATTGCAATCATTAACAAAGAACCTAACTTCCAGTTCATTCCAAAAATCAAATTCATTCCTGCCCCAGACCCCGTTATATTTCCCATCGTAAAAAATAAGCAGGCCAAAAAGGTTGCAATACCAACAATATTTGCTGCACCCTTACCATAATAATGACGAATCGCATGGATAATCGGCATACCTGTAAGCATAGAAATTCGATAGGTTGTCAACATAAATGTAATGCCCATGAACGCAATTGGAACAATCAGCCATAGCATAGAATATCCGTAGTTAGCTCCTAACATTGCAGAGGTGGTTATATTTCCGGGGCCAATCACAACACCCGCCAATATAATACCTGGACCAATTCGTTTTAATAGCTCAAGAAACGTTACCTTTTTCACCTTTGTTTGATCAAATTGTGCTTCCATCCCATATCCTCTCTTTCAAAATACCTTCAACCCACCTTTATTTAAATTGCTTCATATCCACCTTTTCCATTTTACTATTTTTTAATCCAAGTGCGATCCAATCCTTTTCCTCTTGATTCAGCGGAAGAACTGGTTTACGCATCAAACCATTTGAAAAGATTCCTCGCTGTACAAGAGCCTCTTTTAATCTTGCGTGTGCTTCTCCTGAAGGTTGCCCACCACCATATATTGCTTGTGAAATATGGTAAATGCGATCCGACCATGTCTGTGCCTCTTTTAATGTGTGTTTATCTGGGTTTGCAAACACTTCTCTTGCAGGGCAGATGATTTCAGGAACGCAGCCAGCAAATCCAATCAACGCACCATCCATACCAGGGAACCAGCTTACACATAACGTTTCATCATGGCAAGTAATCAAAGAAATATCTGGGCACTCTTGACGTAGGAGTCTTACATCATGCTCATATATAGACGTAACACGCGTACCCATCTTGATGCATTTCACGTGCTCAATCTCTTTGCACATTTTGATTAGCATTTCAACAGGATAAAATGCCTTGCTTGTTGCTGGGTACAAGTGAATAATGATATCAATATCTGCCCCTTCTGCAACATCCTTTACATATTCAAAAGGAGCCTCTGCGCTCATTCCGAAACGAAGCCACATATGAGGAGGCATTAATAAAATTCCATCTGCTCCAGCTTCTTTTGCTTCCTTTGCCATTTCTATTGATTCTGCAGTGTTCTCACAATTAATGCCAGAGATAATTGTCATCACATCTCCACATTCTTCCGCACAGATTTCAACAACACGTTTTCTCTCTGCTCTGGTCAAACCAGTTATCTCACCAGTATGTCCATTGCAAACTAGTCCATCCATGCCTTTTCCATAGAAAGTCTTGATCCATCGAAGATATGCTCTGAATTCTTCTTCATGAATGGAATAATCTTCATTGAGAGGAACAGATACAGCTGGGAAAATTGTTTTGAAATTTTTTACTTTTGTCATAATAAAATCTCCTTTTCTTATTTATAGATTTATGCAATCGTTTGTATGACTTGTATCTCTTTTATAACATAATTGATTCTTCCTTTCAATCTTTCTGCATTCTTCTGCAATTTTTTGCATATGAACAGCAAAAATTTGCATA